>CAZJUB010000004.1:0-82231 GCA_964549075.1 uncultured archaeon
AAACATACAAGATGATACGTTTGTCGGTCGGAAAAAAGATGGAACAGTTAAAATCCCTACAAGTTGGGAACCTCTGTCAGCTTCTATGCTTCTTTCTACTACCTTTACAGTCGGTCTGAATGGTGGAACAGTAGTTGAGAAAAGGAATCCTCTTATGAATAAAATTAGCGAACACATTGCTAGTAAAGAGCTACAACTTTTTGATGATGGTACCAATCCTAAGAAACTTGCTTGTAGAGCTGTAGACGACGAAGGTTCTACATCTAGAAAAACAGAAATTATCAAAGATGGTATACTCAAAAGTTTTCTATTTGATAATTTTTATGGACCAGTTTATGGTACAGGCAGTACTGGAAATGCTCAGAGGAACGAACCTACACAATATGAAAATCTACCTTCTATAGGACCTAACAAACTTGTTATTAAACCTGGTCAGAAAAACCTAGATGAAATAATTAAGGAATATGATGAAGCTATTTACATTGAAGGTTTCCCAATGGGTATGGGGCATAGCAATATGATAACTGGAGACTTTTCAGTCACAGCAACTAATGCTTATTTGGTAAAGAAAGGCGAGATTGTTCATCCATTAAAACCAGTAAGTATAGCAGGGAATTTCTTTAAGACCTTGAAGGATTTGGATCAAATTGGTTCAGATATAATAGATTTACCCTTTCCACTGGAAAGCTCAACATTAGCTATAAATAACCACACTATAAGTGGTTAAGTTTTTTTTCTTTTTTTTTACTAAACCACTAAAGAAAAGGTTATAACTCTTTAATTTCTCACTAGCACGTTTGTAAGGGGTTGCAGATGAGTGTCTATACTAATTTAGATAAAGATACAATTAATTATCAATGCAATGTTTGTGGAAAGAAAAGACTAGCTCTGATTCCTCCAACGATGAAAATTAATTGTGATGCAAGAGGTTTGTGCGAGTTTGTAGATGTACATAAATGTAAAGATGAACAGTTATCTGCAAATGTTTTGTTTATTGATCGTAATCGAGCTGTGAGGTCGCAACTCGCTGTTTCAAGCAGAAGTGATACTACACAAGATTTGGAATTTGCTATTCCATTACCAGAAAAAACCTCTCATGCAAGATTTGAAATCATTCCAGATAAAAATTTTGAAGCAAGGATTATAAGAGAGTTAGAGATAAAGGATGATTTTCGTAATATAATCTATTCTTTGAACACCAATAAGCCAAGAGAAAAGATAGAGATAGACACAACTTCCGAATTAGGATTCATTAGTTTAAGTGCAAATATTACAAGAAACACAACTGAGGAAAAAGCACAGAAATGGTTGCAGAAATTAGTAGATTTAGTAGAAAAAACAGCTAATTTAGATGAGAATATATTTTCTAAACTTATCTATTTCTTAGATGAAAAGTTGAAAGAGGATTTAACAGATACTAATGCTAAAACACTTGATTGTATCCTCCAGTCTACCATTTCAGTACCACATGCTAAAGAGTCTGCTCTTGCTGATTTTAATCAATTAAAGAATTCAACATTCAAAAAACTGACAATTGTTGAAGTAATTTATTATACAAATATATTGAAGATTTGCACAAATAATGATAATCGTACTTTAATTGAAGTTTATACCAGCTTAGACCAAAAGCTTCCTCTATTTCTGTTCCTAAACGCAGTCTATGATTTAGTCTACAATGATTTGCTGGAAGTAGACAAATTAGAGTTTCTTTCAATCGATTAAAGCTCTACTTTTCACTGCTAATAAAACAAAAGAATAAATGATAATTTCTAAAACTGATGCTATTTCTCCTAAAATGAATTAAAGAAATTGATATTATAAATCTTGTAAATAAAAATCAGTTACCTTGTTTAAATGTTCTAAGCAGAAGAAAGAGATCTTTTTTACAGTTTGGACATCTAGGATTTGTCTCTAACCAACTGATAAGATGTTCTTTATGAGCATATACTCCACAACAAGGTGTCTGAATTACTTTCTTTTTTTCTGAAGGTTTAGTATCTAATAAGCATACTACACATCTAGGTCTTGGAGCACCACATTTGTTACACTTTTCTTCATTTGCTTCAAAAACATCACCACATTGATAACATATCAATTTTTCAACATCAATATTACTGAAGTCTTTTAACATGAGTTGATCATGAATAAATGTAATTATTTTAAAAATAGGATCGATTGCCATATAATTAGAGATTATAGCAACAGCGAATTTCCCGTTAAAAGCTAAACTAGTTAATGTATCTTTCAAACTTATAATCTTTTCATCAAATTTCTTATCTGTAAATATTTCTTCAAATGCAATGGGATGACTAGAATGATAATTAAAATATTGACTTGATCTTATCTCTTTATTGACCTTTTCTTCAGTTTGGTTGTGAGATTTTCTTTTTATACTAAGAGAAATAGGATATTCAGTTCTCAAGATAGCACTCATTTTGATATTAGTAGGACTCAAAACTTCAATAGAGAGATTATATAAGAAATTATATTTGTGGTCTTTATGAAATTCAAAGGTTACTCGAGGAATCAGAGAATCTGAATCTTTCAAATTTATTACACTGATATTATTAAGTAAAGGTTTAACTTTTTCTTCTAGAATATGTTCTTCTTGAGTGATTAAATCCTTCATTCTTATAGTTTCAATTGTTTTAATTTTTTTAGGTGAGCGAGTTTCTCTTTTCGTTTTGATGCTCCAATAGACATAAATCAAAATCGCACCTACTACAATAAGAAAGAAAATGTAAGTAAAAAACACAGACCAATCAAAATTTTGTCCTGGACCTGTCAAAGAGGCAAAGTATAAACCGATCAGAATCCCAACAGTTACCAGAGTAACAGTTACATCTCTGATAACTTTTCGCCAGGAGTTCTTTGACATCTTAAAGCTTATTTTACGTTGGTTAATTATATATATTTGCAAACATATGATTCCATTTGGCAAAAATTCTTAAAGAACAGCTGTATTCCCTTTTCATGACTGATCAATTTAGTGAGGAATTCCTCGAATCGAACTGGAAGTAATGGTACCTTGCTTTACAAGGATTTTTCTATTTTTCTCAAGGAGTAGCTATAGTGGCAATCATAATTCTTCCACTTTTTATGCAAGAAGTGATTGGATTAAGTGATACCCGTTCTTTGGGACTTTATGGTATTATCATGTTACCTTGAGGAATTAAGATTGTTTATGGCTTGTTAAGCGATAATGTTTCAATTGGGCGGTTTGGTCGAAGGAAACCGTATATTCTTATTGGTGGATTTCTTGGAATTATTGGATGGGTAATACTCCCATTCACTTCAACAGTAGCTCCGTTTATTGTTGTAGCTTTATTAGTTTCGGTTAGTATCGCTTTAATGGATGCTACTCTTGACAGTTTAGCTGTAGACATCACTCCTCATAAACGAAGAGGAGCTATGCAAGCAGTTGGATGGGGATTAAGAGGTGCAGGTATGGCTTTAGCTGGTTTTATCTTAGGAATATTGATGAACAGAGGATTATGGAATCTCATTTACATACTTCCTGGAGCAATGTTGTTACTCTCGAGTGGGGTAGTAATGCTCTTCCCCGAAAAAAGACTCTCTCTCGAAGATAAAATAGTGCAAACAGATTGGTCAATGTACAAAAAAGCTTTTTCTAAATCAAGTACTTGGTGGGTAACATTGTTTATGATCTTATCAGGAACCGGTATCACTGTAGTGTCAGTCTTTACAACCTTCGTCAGTCAAGAAACAACTCTAGATTTTTTATATGTAGGATTAGGAGTGACTGTATTTGCTTTAGGACAGTTTGTAGGAGCAGGGATAATAGGATTACTTGGAGATTATCTTCCACTAGCACCTGTTCTCATCGGAACAACAATAGTATATGGTGGACTTTTAGGTACGATGTTCTTAATCTCTACAAGTGGTCTAGCAGTTATCTACACTATTGTAGTGTTTGTAGGAGCTATCAACGGTGGATATGAAGCAACCCAGATGAGACTTGGAATGGAACATTCAGTCGGACCGGTAGGTGGAACTTTGTATAACTGGTTTATGAGCATTTCAAATCTAGGACAGTTAACATTAGGTGCATGGTTTATCGCTGACTTAGCAAGTGGAACAAGATTCAATTATCCAGAAGCAATGCAATTTGCAACAATATTCTTGGTTCTAGCTCTCATACCAGGAATAATAGCAATAAGACAAATCAAAAAGAAACAAGTAAGTGTTGAAGAATCTGAAAGAGTTGAAATTAGAGATTTCTAATTCTTTTTTAAACAAAACTCTTTCAACTCAAATGCACTTTCTATCAATTCACCTAATCTTCGCCCAAACCTTACAGAGGGAGCCCCATCAGTAATTGTATGATCAATTCGGATTGAGAGGTTCATGAATTCTCTATTAACCAATTTTCCATCAAATAATCTTGGTTTAAATGTTATACCTCCTGTTACAATATTAACAGAATGATAACCAAGATTTATTCCCCATCCTCCCATTCCTTTTCCAAACATACCTATAGCAGTAACAGATACAGTTCCATTTATTTGTTTGAGAAAATAAGGATTTCTTCTTACTCTATCCCAAAAAACTATTTTACGAACAAATTTTGGAAGTTTCAATAACGTTCGTAACTTCTTACTAGAAATATCAGAAGACATCTCATCCTTTGATTTTGGTTTTTGTATTTCTCTTATCTCATTATGTATTTCTAGGAGACTCTTTTCATTTGCCTTTCGAATAACATGTAAAGCTGGAAAAGGTTTGCCATCGATTTTTCTTTCTATAGCAATAGATACATCAACATCTTCAAAGATATATAGTTTATTCCTTTTCTTAATAGCTTGAACTTCTAGATTCTCACTAACAGCAACAGCTACACACCTAACCAACCAAGCAGTAAAAGACAACGATTTACCTGTTCTTTCCTTATAACATCTAAGTAGTTCTCGAGCTTTAGTTATATCTAATTCAACTAAACCTTGCATGAAATACTTGTAACGAGTCAAAGCTGTAACTTCAGCTTGTAATTGGCGTTTGAAAGGTATGATAGTGTGTTTACCTGCATCATCCATTATTTACCAATTTTTAGTTTTTTTGAGTTGTTTATATATTTTATCAAAAAACAACATAAAAGAAGAAAAATGAAATTACCACTTTTCTTCAGGTCTACGTTCTGGAATCATTTTCAAAGGTTGTGAAAAATCATAATCTTTCTTGTAGAAAAGCGCACAGTAACATCTTGAATATTCATCTATATCTGATTGAGCATAATCACATGGACAAATTATATCTCGATCCATAGTTCTATCTTCAAAAGAATCTCTACATGGACAGTTGAAATAACCTACTCGGTTAAAATAATCTTTCAGACCTTCGATGAGAAACTGGTGAGTCTCTCCTTTATTAGGATCAAGAATCCACCCTCGTTTGTCTGCAACCTGTTGAATATATTTTGCTACATCTTCAAAATTTTTCTCTTTCATTTATACACCTATTCCACTAACATTTCTTTCCAGTTTTCTATGTTAAAACCAGCATAAAACTTTTGTCCATCTACTATTAGAAAGGGGAAACGGATCATAGTATTGAAAAATTTACTAACATTTCTCTTCAATTCTAGTTTTTCTTCCATTTTTAATTTGTCTACATCAACATACCGATAGTGATAGTTGTGGTCTTTTAACCATTTTTTACCTGACTGACACCAATGGCAGGTACTGAGTGCTAGCATAAAGATGTTATTTGTCTTTTTTTCTCCATCAACTTCTACTATCTCTCCAGGTATAAATATATCTTCGAAATTCATAAGGTAATCGAGAAAACCGTTGAAATACAAATTATTAAAGATATTTGTTTTGCAACTAGTAGTTTCCTTCTATATCAAAGATTTTAACCAAGATATTTACTTTTAAATTCTTCCCAGTTGATAGTTTTAATTCCCAATTGTTCAGCATTTTCTAATTTGGATTGCCCAGCATTTTTACCAGTTACTAGAAAATCTAAATTCCTTGAAATACTTGAAGACCAGATCATTCCTTTGTTTTCTACTAGTTTTATTAAATCATCTTTAGAATGTCCTTCTACTTTCCCAGTAATATAGACTTTTAGAGCATCTTCTGCTGCTTCTTTTGGTTTTTCATAGACTATCTTTACACCATTTTTAAACAGGTTCTCATACAATGTTTCATCTGTAATTCCATTCTTGATGTTTTGTGCAGTGATGTCTGATATCCCATCAAAACTTGTTAATTTGGAAATCGTGGCATTCTTCAGTTCTTCTAAACCTTTGAAATAACTAGCTAGTTTCTTACCCATAGCCTTACCTAAGGATTCTATTCCCAAACCCGCTAAGAATAATGGAAAAGGAAGCTCTCTTGTTCCTTCTATAGACGCAAAAATCTTCTCACCATTCTTACCTAAGAGATCTACTAATTCTTTTTCTTGTAAAGCATAGAGATCAGAATAGTGTTTGACTTTTCCAGTGTCATAGAGTTTTTCTAAACTCTTTCCCCCTAGACCATCAATTCCCGTTATAGCTATCCAGTGACCTATTTGTTGGATATCTTTATCTCTACACTTATCTCCTGTACAAAGCAAATTTACTCCAGACCTTCTGGTATCAGAACCACAAGAAGGACATTTTTCAGGCAATTTGACATTACCTGTCGTATTCTTAGTTGTTACACTGATGATCTTAGGAATAACTTCTCCAGATCGTTCTACATAGACATAGTCTCCTGGTTGAGCTTCTAAATCAATCAGAAAATCTGCGTTATGCATAGTTGCTCTGCTTATCACTGCTCCAGCTACTTCTACTGGCTCTAGTTCAGCAACAGGAGTAAGCACAGAAGTTCTCCCTACTTGCCAGGTTATACCTTTCAGTAAAGTAGATTTGCCTTTGCTTTCAAATTTTAGAGCTATCTGCCATCTAGGATGATGTTCAGTAGCCCCTGCTTCAGCTCTATGAGCAGCTTCATCATATTTATAGACAACTCCATCAATCTCGAAATCAAGAGTATTTCTTGCATCTTCAACATCTTTAAAAGATTGCTCAATATTCTCAAGAGTGGGTTCATCGATTTTCAAGAAATCTGAAGCTTCAAATCCCCAAGATTGTAATATCTGTGCTTTCTGTTCCATTGTAGCATCCTCCTCCCAACCTAAAAGATCAAAAACCATAAGATGAAGTTCGCGTCCTTCCATCCCCCGAACATCTTTTTGTTTCACAGTACCTGCAGCTAAATTACGCGGATTACTATACTTTTCATCATCAAGAAGCAAAGCATTTATTCGGTTAAATTCAGAGATTTTCATATAAAGCTCACCTCGAACTTCTACTCGTTCTTGTACTGGAATAGTCTTGGGTATAGAATCAATTTTCATAACATTAAGTGTCACATCGTCGCCTAGAGTCCCTGAGCCTCTAGTGGCTGACTGAATAAGTTTTCCCTTCTTATAGACAACTTTCAATGATATTCCATCAACTTTATACCCCATCATCAAAGGGTGATCATCAGCCCAAGAAACAACTTTGTCAATTGCTTTAGCTTTCTGACAAGAAAGCATAGGAGGATCGTGAGAAACATTCCCACCCGCAGGTGTTCCAACTATGAATAAAACAGGATTATCAGGATCGATATTTCTAAGTCTATCTTCAAGACTATCATATTCAGCATCAGAAATTTCAGGTTCGCCATCATAGTATTTACGTTTATGATATAAAATAAGGATCTCTAGTTTTTTCCTTTCCTCTTCTGTCATTTCAATCACTAATCTCACAAACTTTACATTGATATTTTAAATAGTTATCGGGGACAAGAGTAAAAGAAATAGAAGTGAAAAAAGATTCATTTTTTAACATTTTCAGTTTAGTTATAAAAAAATTTTTGAAAGTAAAACCAAAGCTGAGAATCCTTATATAATTTTAAAAATTATAAACAGAATTGTAATGAAATTAGATAATCAAACAAAACAGATTTTAATAGAAAAAAATTGGACTATAGCTACAGCGGAATCTTGTACTGGGGGATTATTAGCTCATATAATCACCAATTCTGCTGGAAGTTCAGACTACTTTTCTTATGGTTTTATTACTTACTCAGATGAAGCAAAAATCAAGGAATTAAACATACCCAAAGAAATCATAGAGAAATACACTAGCTACTCTAAAGAAGTTGCAGAATTCATGGCTGAAAGTGTTCGGAAGAAAACTAAAGCAACTTTTGGTATCGCTATTACTGGTATAGCTCCTCCAGGTGATCCAAATTCATCACTACCAATTGGAACAGTTTTTGTTGGAATCTCATCAGCTGAGCATACAACACATTTTGAATTCCAATTGAATAAACATTCCAGAATATGGTTCAAGAAAAAAGCAGTAAAACATGCACTGAAGGCTTTTAGCAAAAACCAGTAAGAACAGGTAGTATTTTGGATGTTACAAAGACACATACTGAATTCAGAGTAATATATCTTACAAATTGATAATATACAATTTAGATAAGCGTTAAAGAATCTTGAAGTTTCTTTATTACAGCTTTCTTCTTCTTCTCTAAATATTTCATCTGGAAGTGGATTTTAGTTACTTCAGAATATTTTTTTAGTAAAACAATGTTCTGGAGAAGTGAAAGATCTTCATCAGCTCTTTCGTAAAGTTCTCCTAAAGCTTCTTTGAATTTTTTTGGTTTGATTTCTTCCTCAATCTCCTCTTTGAGCATTTTATGAACAAACTCAGTTGATCGTTTTTGGAAATAGGCAATAATTACACTGAGCGTAACCATTAATTTGAACTTCTTGTCCTTCATCTGTTCTTCTTCTAAGTTTGATAACTTGTTTTCATAGTTTTCATAAATTTCCTTTGTTCTAATGTTGAACTTAGAAGCTAGTTGTTTGATGAATTGTTCATCATCACCTTTAACAAATGGAGCAATGTTTTTCTTGACTATTTCTATCAAACCTTCTATTACCTCTCCACTCCCCTTTATTTTAATTCTTTGAACTGCTCGTCGATCTATAATAAAATCTCGGGATTGGTAAAATTGTTGGGAAAAAAGATAATTGACAACATCAAAAAACTCCCAATTCTCATTCCTCTCAACATCCTTCTCACCCATACTAACCCATAGTATTGAGATGTGTTCTATTTAAAAACTTTAGGCTTCAAAAATGCAGAATTATTAATCTATATTTTCGAGAATCAAATCGTTAACTTTCAGTTGAAGGTTAGTTTTTCTTCCGTCAAAAATCTCTTTTGCAAGTTTACTTATTTTAATTTCAACAGAATCATCAAATTTTGGAATTTTGATATTTGCCATTATTCGTTGAGTGAAAGAAATCCTGTGACCTCTTCTTGCTCCAGCTGAAAGATAATAATCTCGAAAGAAGTGACTATTAAGATAACCTAACAAAAAGAAAGGATCTTTTTCTGTTGGAACTATTGTTAATACATCTCCTGAAGGATAAAATGGTTTTAATGACAAACTGAATCTATTAGTTGTACTTCTATCAAGATTTGGCACAAAAATCTTTGCTGTATCTTTATAATCTTTTAGTGTTTCAAAATTCCTCAAAGCTTGCCAATGAAACCATTTCTTTTTATCTGGTAGATATCTAACACTCATACTGGTTTTGAATTCGATTAATTTCTTGTGAATGAAAGGATATTTCTCTTTCAGTTCTTTTTCTGTCGAAATTCCTTCATCTAGCAAGATATATTCAGTGTAACCTTCGGTCCAGAAACCTTTACAGTGCTTAGCTTTGATACATTTAATCAACAGTTTTTTTTCCTCTTCATTTAGTAACTGTTTTTCTTCTTTTGTAATAGTAAATGCTTTTTCGAAACCTGAAACTAATCCTACACCTATCCAAGCTACATCTTTAAGAAAATAAAAATTATTAATTGCTTTTTCAGGATAGGTCGTCCACACTATGTTTTCGTTTGAAAACAGCTCTTTTGTGTGATAATCAAATGTTGATGAACTTGTTTGTAACTTCAAAACATTAGAAGCTTCTGATCGTATTTTTTTAGGACTTAAATTGCGATCCTTTATTCTGAGTATCTTCACTTGAGAGTTAGTCTTCTGTTGAGTTTTGATAAACTTGAAAATGACTGTTTCTGGATTTTCTCCTTCAAATAAGCGAGTCTCATCTAAATCGATAATTATCTTGATGAGACCTTTTGATTTTAATTTCTCTCTAACAACCTTTGCATAAGTGTTGAAAAAAAATCCATATGGAACAATATAGATAAGTTCTCCACCTATTTTCAGGAGATCTATAGATTTCATTATAAAGGCATAATAGATGTCTGATTCTTTATTCCCAACTATTTCAGATACTTCAATTTTCATTTGTTTCGGTAATGAATTAAAGTGGCAATATGGAGGATTGCCAATTATCAAGTCGTACTTGGTGTTAGTTATCCAGCTCAAATAGTCAAAATTTTGAAAATCTAGATTTGGAAATTTAGTTTTAGAATACTGAAATAGCTCTTTATCAAGTTCTACTGCTGTTATATTTCTGTATCCAGCTTTTGTAAGTCTATCCACGAAAATTCCTTTTCCGGTACCTGAATCCACAATTGAAATATTCTTATCAGCTTTCTTATTTTCACTGATCAGTTCTATCATCAAATCTGCAATAGGTTCAGGCGTTTCTACAAAAGCAATAGGCTTATCCATTGTTTATGTACACTCAAGAGTAGAATATTGATATTACATATAAGTTCTTGCCCACAAATTTTAGAGATTCACTTGTTCTAGAAGGTCATCTATTTTACCAGGAACAGCTGAAACAAATTTGGTTACCACAGGTGGAATTTCCTTAATTCTACTAGCTAAATTCATAGCCCACATTCTTATATCAGAGCTGACTTCAGAAGCAATAACTGCAATGATTCCGTTATTAATTGCTTGAAGAGAGATACAAAAATCTTCATAATTGACATCTTTCAATCGTCCTATTTCATCTCCTTCAAGAATACTTTCTGCAAATTGTGTAATAGCCATTAAAAGTCCAGAAAGAAGTAAATCATTTGTTTTTAGTTTATCTTTTAATTTAGAATAGATTGGAATCCCAGAGTCAGAGATAATTAATACTCCTAAAACTTCAACAGGTTTCTGTCTTGATTGTGTAAGTTTCAATGATAAAAGAGATTTAAATTGTGGAAGGATAAATTCTATAATGTTCTGGCTTTGTAGATCTAAAAGACCAGTATCTACAGCTTTATTGATGCTCGTTTCGATTTTGTCTATATCACTCAAAAGATAATCAATATCAATATTTTTGCTAAGTTCTCTTGCTTTATCTAAATCTCGTATAGAATCTTCATAATCACCAGTTAAAAGACAAAGAACCGAACAAATCATTAACGAGGTAGTTAAGATCTGGTTATGGTTATTTTCAATTGCCAACTGTCTAACAGTATCAATATAAGACACTGCTAGATTGAGTGATTCTTTTTTCTCAAGTAATCTATAATACCAAAGATGAGCAACAGCAAGTTGAATATTACAGAAAAGAATAAGTTCCAAATCTTTTGTATGTTTTGCTTGTTTAAGCGAAGATTCAAGATATGCTAAAGCATTAGAGAGGTTATGATTTAGCATCTCATAAAAACCACGTAGATAATCAACTCGTGCGTTTATAGAAGGTGCTTCTAGTTGTTTTGCTAGTTCTCTAAGTTCTTTCAAATATTTCTTAGAGGAATTTAAATCTTCAATTCTGAGGTAATAATGAATTAATTCGTACATGATGAAAGCTTTGTGCATAGATTTTTCTTGTCGTTGAATCTTATATGCATGTAAGAACGATTCCTCAGCTCTTTTATCTCCAAGGAGATAATAGATATTCCCTATCTCAGTGAGATATAAATAAGGCCATTGACCGGTAGATTCTTTATAGAGATTTATTGCACGTTCCATTAATTCTTTAGATTTCTGTACCTGTCCTAATTCTAACAAAACCTCTGCTAGGTTACCTATAGCTATAGATAGCCTGTAATCGTCATTAAATTGTTCATGAAGTTCAATCAACTTTTCAAAACTTTCCATTGCTTTAATATTGTCTCCAATAAAACTATCAATTGATCCTTTAACATTCAAATAACTAGTTTGTACTTGATAAAAGTTGTATTTTTTCACATATGGGTCAATAAAATCAATTAACTCTTCAAAATCAACTTCAATTCCTGAATGCAGATACCACCAAAGTGAGTTCATGTAAGCTTCTTGTAAGCCACATTGTTCAACAAAATTGTCTGTTTCTTTGATACGATTTTTGACATAATTATGAATTTCTTTGATTTTTGCGATATCCCCTTGTTGACCATACATCCACGAACTTATTTCTGCGATATGAGCTTTCATTTCATCTGAATAATCGGTTTTGCTCTCTAGAACCTTAATTATTGATTTAAGTTTTTCAAATGATTCTTCATAATTTGTAGGATTCTCTTCAAAATAAATTATATAAGCTTCAATATAATCATGTTTTACTTTTTTAAGTAAATCAATAAAATACTCGTCTGCTTTCATTTTTTGAGTTAGATAACAACACAAACTGGCTACATTTAATCTATCTTGAACACTGTATTTTTTAGGATTTTCAAGAACTTCCTCTAAGGCAAGTGTAGCTCCTTTTCTTATCTCTTCATTTAGATTTCTTTCTTCTTGATTTTCTATATACTCCTTTAGTTTTAAAGCTAAGGAAGAAGATAATTTAGCTACGAAATCGTCTAGAAAGTCTTGCATTATCAAATATTTTTTTCTGTTCAAATTTAAACATTAAGATTCTCCTAATTGATTTTGTTTGGAAATGTATTGTATTTAATAATACGAAATAGAAACAAAAGAATTTAAATTAAGGTATAAAATCTTGAAGATAAGATAAGATTAAAAGAGGAATAAAAATGTCTGTCGAAGAACATAGAAGTATTGCTAAAGAAAAAATGAAAGGGAAGTGTGGAGTTTTTTCTGTTTGTGATGGTGCTCTCAATAAAATATGTCAAGGGAATAGTTATGGTAAACCTATAGGTTTTGGTGGTGTTGGTTCAGGAGCAAGTTTCGCGAACAATGTTGAAGCATTGAGAAAGCTCAATCTCAAGATGAGAGTGATTGGGAACAATTACACTCCAGATACAAAATATGATTTCTTTGGTCACGAATTAACTATGCCAATAATGGGTGCTTCTATTACCGGTGTAAACTCATTTGGTGGAGATAGTGTTATTACTGAACCAGAATTTTGTAAAGCAACTGTATTAGGAGCAAAAGAAGCTGGTACCATAGGATGGAGAGGTGATACTTACACTTATTCTTTTGATTTCATGCCATGTTATGATGCAATCTGTAATTTAGCTGGTGGCTGGGGTGTAAAAATCTCTAAACCACGAGCACAAGATGTCCTTTTTAAAGTTTTCAAAATGTATGAAGAAGGAAATGCGATAGCTGTTGGAACTGATGTTGACGGTTGTGGAAGTACAATTATGGCAGCTCACAACAAACCTGTTTTCCGAAAAACACCAGAAGATATCAAAGAATTAGTGAATGCAACAAAACTTCCTGTAATTGTCAAAGGTATCATGTCTGTTGAAGATGCAGTAGCAGCAACAGAAGCTGGAGCTAAAGCGATAGTAATTTCTAATCACGGAGGAAGGGTTCTTGACCATACTCTTGGAACTGCAGATGCTCTCTTTCCTATAGTCGATGAACTTAAAGGGAAAGTAAAGATCATTGTTGATGGTGGTATCAGAACAGGGTATGATGTTCTAAAAATGCTTGCAATTGGAGCAGAATCTGTTCTTATTGGTAGAGATATTGTTCGAGCAGCTGTTGGTGGAGGAGCAGAAGGAGTAAAGGTTTTCCTTGAATTCCTCCAGAAAACACTAGTTAAAGCCATGAAAATGACTAATGTAGCTTCTCTTGATGAAATAACTCGAGAGATTATTTTCAAGTAAAATTGTCTATTCAGACAATTTTCTTTTTACATTTTCAATCGAAATTGCTTCTGATTTATTGTTATCTCTCCCTACTATTGTTTCAGCCATTAGAATTGAATTGAGTATAGCTTCTTCGGTGGATTCAACAACAGCTCTAAGAAGAGATCTGAATAGTTTTGTTCTTTCGTTCACAATTTTCATAGTAAGAATAGATTCTTTGTTGTCATGGTCGATTTTGTTACTAGTTGAAAATGATATTATCACATCTCCAGAACCATGGGAACCAAAACTACCTGTTCTAGATATACCAAGAGGTGCTCTTTTAGAAAGACGACAGAGTTGTCTTGCATTAAGAGGAGCATCAGTTGCCAAGATAACCATTATCGAACCTTTTTCTCTTTCTTGTACTTTATCTATTTTATCTATAGATTTTCCTAGTATAGTTAAATCACCTTTCATACCAAAATTAGAAAGTACTAATGCACCTAAATGATAGGTTAAATTCCTATCCTCTATCTTTCTAGAAGAGCTACCTATCCCAGCCTTATACCCTAAAGCTGTCATCCCAGTTCCTGCTCCTACAGAACCTTCTTTAAAAAATTTATCAGCGTTTTTTATCGCTTCATAAACATGTTCTTTCTTAACATGCCTTCCTTGAATATCATTTAACTTCCCATCGTGACATTCTCCAACAACAACATTGATAGTTGATGTATCAATCCCGATATCAGGATTCTCTTTAATATGATAATCGATTAAAGCATTAGCAACTAGAGGAACATTAAGAGTGTTGGTTAAAGCAATAATAGATTCGATATTACCTAATTCTTGAACTTGTACAAGTCCAGTAGTTTTTCCATAACCATTAAATACAAACGCACTTGCTCGAACTTTTTCTCTATAATTATTTCCAGGATGAGGTCTAATAATTGTAACACCAGTTCTTTCTGGACCTTTACCAGGTATCAATTTCCCCTCTCCTTCTATGATAGTTGAATGCCCTACAAGTACTCCTGGAACGTCAGTAATTAAATTGAATTCTCCAGTGGGTAAAATACCAACTTGATAACCTAAATCCCTCAATCTCTTTCTTTCTTCTGTCATAATTAACAAGAATACTGAAAATATCGAGAATATATCTTTTTGCTTTTCATGTGTAACGAAAAGTCTCTAAAACTAATCTTTCATAAACTTCATCATACATTGCCACAATTGTTTCTTTAGCAATATCCCTTGAGAATTTTCTAGCTATTCTCTCCTCAGGTTTTCGTTTCTTCCAGATATTAGCAATGAGCAGATATAATAATTTAGCGAAATAGAATAGACTTAATGGAAGAGCAAGTATAACTTTGAATAAAAACAGAAAGATTTTTGCAATCATATTCAGAGATTGCTTTGCTTCTTGCTTAGTTTGTTTATCCAATTCTTCATGAGGTTCATCTGCTAAAAGTAAAGAGTTCAAACCTTTCTGAATTTCTACGAATTTAGAACCTAAATAACTCCCAGCTCTTTTTGTCCAATTCTTAGCAAATATAATTTTAAAACTATTAATTATATGCTTTCCATAAGAGTAGAAAATCATTCCAAACTCTATGAAAGGTACAACAAATCCGTAGGAGATATTTCGCAATTTTCTCAGAAATCTCTTAAAGAATTTTTCTTTTGCAAAATGATCAAGAATGTATCTATGTCCTCCCAAAGCTATGGAAAAAGCAAGTTGATTGTATTCAAGATCACTAATATGAGTCTTATATCTTTCTTCAACTTTAATAATTCCTTTTAATGCACCATTCAATAGAATTGATTTAAAGAAATCGTCAGAAACAAATTCCTCACTTAGTTTGTTTGTTACAAAAACCAATGTTTGCTTAGCTTCTTTATAACTCATAGAATTCTCTTTTGCAAATGCAGCTAGTCCAGGTTCTTTCTTCCAAGGGAAGATATAAGTCTCTTTTTGCCAGAGTAAAAGAGAAAAGACTCTAGAGAGAGAATCTTCTACCTTAGTCATATCAAGTCGGTCTTCTGTTTCTGAGGATAAAAATTCTTCATAAAGTTTCTTAGTCTTTTCAGGTAAAGAGAAAGAAGATATACTAATGATGTTAGTAAACCGTTTCTGAAGATTCCTCAAATCACCTACTAAATCGACTTTGAATTCTTCAAAGGTGGAAGCATCAACCGGAGGAGCTTCAAAGAACGAGAAACTAGCTTTTGAAGCCAGATAAGGCAAGGAAAAAAGATTTTCTATTCTCTGATAGAATGATCCCCAGCTATAAGCTCCCAACCTTATCATCCTTAAACTTGCAGCATGAAATAATGCATAAACAGGTCCAAATACAGTTGCAATAAATGAGAGCATACCCATAATAGTGGAACAAATAACTGCAGTAGCAGTTATGAGTAGCCATTGGGTAGTGGTGTCAAGTTCACTAAAACTTGGGAAAAAAGTACCAATGATATTATTAACTAAACTATTAAAATCAGTTGTCTGACTGCCTATAAGAAGAATTGAAACAGAGATTATGACAATAATAATGAGAAGGTGGTCATAGGTTTCCCCTACTCCTCGCTGAATAGGATAAGCTTTGTTGATACGGTCTTCTCTCATCTGAATTTCTTCAATTTCCTCCTCTAGTTTGACTAGTTCTATTTTCTCTTGACTGGAAAAAAGATTAGAAGCATAAACTAGATATCTTCTCCAAAGATTAAGGATAGGAACAAGCTCTCGTAATCCTCTAGGGATTATTAATTCATAAATATATAAAAGAAATTTAGCAAGAACTACTGCGACATATAAAATAGCTCCAGCAATCCAGAGAAAGGGAGTAAGAATAGCAATCAGAATCTTACTAAATATTTTTTTCATTGATAGTAAAAGCTAAATAGCATATATTTTTAATTTTGTGATACAGAGAAAAGAAAGAAAAGAGAAGCTAATATTTTATTCTAGGATCGATAAACACATACGTGATATCCGTAAGTAAACGCGCTACAAGGAATAAAAATGGGAAAATGGTGTTCGTAGCCATCATCATAGGAAAATCTCTAAAGAGCGCTCCTTGTAAGAAATACGTACCTAAACCAGGCCAGCCAAAAACGGTTTCTATCATGACACTACCCGATAGTAATCCTGGTAGAGAATTACCTACGATCGTGACTATGGGTAAAAGTCCATTTCTAAACGCATGTTTGTATATTACTCCCCTCGATTTTACTCCTTTTGCCTTTGCCGTTGTTATATAATCTTGTCTCAGAATCTCTAAAAGTTGTGATCTAATCAAACGAGCCATGAAAACGAGATGTCCGAGGGTTAATGCTAGTGTTGGCAATATCAGATACTTGTAGAAATTCTTGTTTAAGAGTAGTGGTTTTACAAACGCATCCTTATTTGTTACTCCTGTAAAATTGAACAACTCAAAAGATAGATACATAAACAATTTTGCTATCCAGAACAGTGGCATTGAGTATCCTAGTAGCATTGCTACTGTAAGAGTTCTATCCCAGAACGAATTTCTTCTTGTTGCTGACACTACACCTATTGCTGTAGACAAAACTAGTGATATAACGAATGATAGTATATTTAGAATAAGTGTATATGGAGCGTGATCACCGATAATTTTCGCTATTGGTACCCCTTGTCCTGCTTGAGTATAATACCAACTTTCCCCGAAATCAAATCTTAACAAATGGCTAACATACAAAACATATCGTTGAAACCAAGGCACTGTATATAATTCTTGGTCTAACAGTCCCATTTCTATTGCTTCTTTGTTATACGCCTGATTATAACAATCTGCTGATTCACAATGAATTAAACCTATTCTTACAACTACAGGATCTCCTGGTGCTACATTAATCAGAGTGAAATTCATCAACGTTATACCTAACATTACAGGTACAATGTATAATATTCTTCTTACAATAAACCCTTTTAATGACAAATTACCACTCTGACCTTATTAGCATAATTCTTACTCAAACATTTAAGTTTGTTTCTATGTGTAGAAACTTCAAACAATCCGAGTTATGAATAATTATTCATATCCAAAGATTTATTAAATTAAATAGACAAACACATTTGATGGTTCAGCAACGAAAAATTCCAAGAAACTGCATAGATTATGAAGGACAAGTATTCAAACCAGTTTCAATTCCTTTAAAAGATTTGGAACAGATGAGGTTAACTAAGGAAGAGATTACTGCATTACATCACGCAGATTTTCTGGGTTTAAAACAACAGGAGGCAGCTGAAAAGATGGGAATTTCACAAGCTTCTTTTAGTCGAGAACTCGCTTCAGCTCATCAAAAAGTCGCAAAAGCATTTTTTGACATTAAAGCTCTTCTCTTTGAGGATCCATCAGAACAGTCAAGTGATTAACTATGAAAGTAGCTATACCTAGTTCTTCTAATCAAGAAGATTCTATAATGTATGAGAGATTTGGCAGATGTAATTATTTCTGTATATACGATTCTGAATATGATACACTGGATTTTATTACCAATCCAGCTGTATATGCTAGTGGAGGAGCTGGATTTCAAGCTGTAGAATTCCTCCTTAACAATGATATTGGAGCAGTCATTGTTCCTCGGTTAGGACCTAATGCGGAAGGAGTTTTAAAGCGAGGTAAAGTTGATATCTTCCAAGGAGAGAATATTCCAGTCAAAGATTTGATAGAAAAATGGAAAACCAATTCTCTAACTAAAATTTAGGTGATAAAATGAAATATGCAATTCCAATTGATACAAATAATGATTTAGATTCTATTGTCGGTCAACACTTCGGTCATGTTCCCTTCTATGCTATCTGGGATCAAGATTCTGATGAGCTTAACATAGTTGAGAACCAAAGCAACCATAAAGGTGGTTCAGGATTACCAATGGAATTCTTAGCCTCACTTTGTGATGGAGATTTACTCAAAGGAGCTGGATCCAAAGCTGTAATGTTAGGAAAGCAATTAGGCTTAGATGTTTATATGGGTGCTGAAGGTACTGTGAAAGACACTATTCAGAAATTCATCAATGGTGAGCTTTATGCAGCAACCAAAGATGATGGATGTAATCATTGATTGAAGGCAAATTTATGCAAATAGCCATAGTATCAGGCAAAGGTGGTACTGGAAAGACTACTGTTGCTGTAAGTCTAGCTTTATCTATAAAGGATACTCATCTTCTAGATGCCGATGTTGATGAACCTAATTGTGCGTTGTTTTTAGGATTAGAGACAAAAAAAGTTGGTTCAAGTGAGATTCTGATTCCTGTAATTGACAAACAAAAATGCACTCTTTGTGGAAAATGTAACGAGAGTTGTCAATATAATGCACTGATTAAACTACCAGAAGAAATTTTACTCTTTGAAAAAATGTGTCACGGATGTGGTGTTTGTTCATTTGTGTGTCCTGAAGATGCAATCTCTGAAACTCCACGAGAAATAGGGAAAATATACGAGGGGAAGAACGACAACATTCTATTCCATTTTGGAGAGTTAATTGTAGGTGAGGAACTTACTACTCCTGTGATTAGCAGATTAAAAGAGGAAATTAGAGATGGAAGTAAGTTTGTTGTAATTGATTCACCACCTGGTTCTGCTTGCTCTATGGTGGAAACAGTTTCTGATTCTGACTATATTATTCTAGTAGCTGAACCTACTCCTTTTGGACTCTCTGATATGAAGATCGTTGTTGACACTCTTCGAGTCTTAAAAAAGCCATTTGGTGTAGTGATTAACAAACACGGTATTGGTGATGACAAATTAGAACAATTCTGTAGAGATGAACAAATTCCAGTTTTGATGAAGATCCCTTTTGATCTTGAAATCGCACATAACTATTCATCTGGTAAACCTTTAGTTGAAGCTTTTCCGAAATACAAAAACGAATTTCAAGTTCTTCAAACTAAGATTAAGGAGTTGATAAAATGAAAGAAGAAGATGTCAGACAAGTTACCATCATTTCTGGTAAAGGAGGAACCGGCAAAAGTTCATTGATTGCAGCTCTTGCTAGTTATCTTCAAGATCACATAATTCTTGCAGATGCAGATGTAGATGCAGCTGATCTTTATCTGATATTTACACCTTCAAAAACTGTAAGTTTTGATTATTATGGCTTACAGAAGGCTTTCATTGATGAAGAGAAATGCATAAAATGTGGAGATTGTAAAGCTTATTGCCGTTTTGATGCTATTACAGACAATTTGACTGTCAATCCAACTAAATGTGAAGGATGTTCGCTTTGTTATCATGTTTGTTCTTTTGCTGCAATAACCATGAACGATGTTGTATCAGGTCAGTACTTTATCTCTAGTACAAGAATTGGTGAGATGGTTCACGCTAAATTAAATCCAGGGGAAGAAAGTTCTGGTTTACTAGTCGCAGAAGTACGTAAGACTGCAAAAACTGTTGCTGCTAAAAATAACAAACAGCTAGTGCTTATTGATGGCTCTCCTGGTATTGGTTGTCCTGTTATAAGCTCACTTACAGGAACTAACTTTGCAATTGTTGTAACTGAACCAACTCTCTCTGGTTATCACGATTTAGATAGAATACTTCAACTTCTTAAGCAATTTAAAATCCCAGGTTTTATTGTTATTAACAGATCAGATATTAACGAAGAGATAGCACGAAGTATCCAAGATGAGTTTCATGATACTTATCCTATTATAGGTAAAATCCCTTATAATTCAATTTTCGTGAAAGCTATGCTAGAGAAGAAATCGATAATGGAAATAAAATCAGAAGAAAAAGAAGATAAAGATATTCAATCTACAATAGAAAGATTTGGTGATCTTATTCTCGAAAAATTATCGATAAAAGATTAACTTTATAGGTTAGCTTTCTTCTGCTAGCTCATGAACCACACTGAAGCATATTTTACAGGTGCTAAGAACTACCAGATATTTTATCAGAGTTGGGTACCTGATAAACCAAAAGCTGTTGTTCAGATTATTCATGGTGCCTTTGAACATATAGGTAGATATCAACATTTAACAGACTATTTAGTTTCTCGCAATATTGCAGTTTATGGCAATGATCATAGAGGACATGGTAAAAGTGAAGGGAGAAGAAATCATTGTGATAGTTTAGATGATTTAGTTGATGATTGTTACATATTAACTCAAATTATTCAAAAAGAGCAGAAAGGTGTGCCTATTTTTGTAGTAGGACACTCTATGGGATCATTTGTTGGACAACGATTTGCTATCAAACATCAAGAGGATTTGAAAGGATTGGTTCTTTCTGGAACAGGTACTAAAATACCTCCATTACCACCTTTACTAATGATTATTGCACGTATATTGGTGAAAATTTGGCCAACATTCAAAGGACCATCAGGACTTATTCCAGAGGAAATTTCTTCAGATCCAGAATCAGTAGAAAATTATGTCAATGATCCATTAATTAACTATAAAGAAGCTTCAATTAAATATGGTTTGAATATGGTTTATAATTATAAAGACATAAAAAATAAGATGTCAACTATCAAAATACCTGTCTTAATCCAAAAAGGCGACCAAGACAAAATGGTTATACATCTAGATGAACTAATTGAAGATCTAAAACAAACTGATTTGACAGTGAAAATCTATAAAGATTCAAAACATGAAGTATACACTGAAGTGAAAGCAAAAAGAGAGGAAGCTTTTTCCGATCTCTTTGAATGGATTAACTCTCATCTTTGATTGTTTCATCTTCAGGACTTGAGTATTCCTTTATAAGAAGACCATCACCAGCATTGATTTTTGCTTCATCTTTTGGAAAGAAGAAGTATTGTCCTTTCTTTCTAACTGCTAAAATTTGGAAGAAATCATCAGTATATTCAGCTTCTTTGACAGACAATCCGACGTAAGGAGAGTCTTTAGTAACTAGGATATAGTTTACAGCTTCTGAAGAATCATCAACTACATCTTCCAGTAATTCATAAGGTTTATGTCTTTTAGTAACTCCAAAAGCGATTTTATTTGCTGCATCAGCTATTTCTTCAAATGAATCAGCCATTCTGAGATAACCCATTAGAGTACTATCTCCGATTTTATTTTGTTTATAGAGCTTTAATACTTCTTGAATTATCTCATATTGTAGTTTATCGACTCTATCTTCAGTCTGCATAATTAGATTTTTCACGTTTGGTAAATCTTCTAATGCAAAAAGATATGCTAAATCAACAATTAGCTCAGAAGATTCTTTCATTGTAACAAGTAAATCTTGATGATACTTCAGTTTCTCTACTTCTATCTTTCTAGTATCATCGATAATATTTTCTCGGGCTTTATCTACTGAATCAACTCTACCGTTAGCTAATTCTATAAATTGGTTAACATTTTCTAAAGGTCCTCTAAAAATCAGTAAATCACCACACTTCATGATTTCTTTATAATCCAGTAAAAGACCTTCATTAGGTCGAATTATAGCAGCTACATCTACTCCTAACTTATCGTGAATATCAGCTGTAAGCTCCGAAGTACCACAAAGAGGAGATTGTGCTTTTAATTCAACTAAATCTACTAATTGATCTAAATGCTGTTGAACTATTTTTATTTCATCTTCGATATGTATGTCCATTAGAACCAAAGAAGCTATGTCAGCTGCACTATCTGAGATAAGATTATTTGCTTCTCCTATAATATAATAGATTCGCAACTCTTCTGCTTGATTCAAACTTTTAATCGAGACGGATAGTCTATCGAGAAGGTTTTTGTATAGACTATCGATTTTTTCTTCTAAAACAAGCACTTGTTTTGCTAATAATTTATCTGAATATAGAAGTGATGCAAAAGCTAAATCAACGCAAATTTCTGAGAGCGTTTTCATTTCAATTAAAATATCTTTTACACTTATAGGTTCATTGTCGCTCATTTCTGATCGAACACTCTTTCATAGATTTATTTCCTCAATCAAATATCAAGTTTTCGCTTTTAGAGGAAGAAGATAAAGACTTAAAACGAGAAATAAATAGTGTTGTTATGTATAATCAAGAAGAAGAGAAAAGGGGGATTTACTTCGAGAAAAATGAAGTACTTTCTCTTATTGGTATTTTCTTTCTTGGTTTTTCTACTGCAATGTTTCACCTTATGCGCCAATTTGGCTAGCAAGAATCTTTGAAGTCGATTCTTATTAATATTAGGTTTTGCAGCTATAATTCCTAATTTTATAATCATAATAGGTACAACTGTATAGGGAATTGCAGTTGATAGATTTGGTAACAAACCCTTTGTGCTAACTGGGTTATTAGGTTCAGCTATTATGTACTTTACTCTTTTATTTATCAATAAAGCTGTTGTTAGGTTATGCCAATATTTGCAATGATAACCTCGATTTTTCCATTATTATTTTCAGGAGTGTTATTCATTTATCTGACAAAGAAAAAAGTATTGTTCTGAAAAAATTTAAGAGGTATAAAAATTACTGGTCATTAGTGACCAGCAGTTTAAAATCAAGTGACCAATCATAATTATAAATAGAAAACACAAAGAGGTTTAAAAAAAATGAATATTGATGAACTCGGAGAAAAACTTGGTGAAGAAATCGAGAAAAAAATTAAGAAGGAAAAGAAAGATAAAGAAGATCCTGAAGAGATAAGAGAAATTCTCTCGGTTGTAGGTTCTGAAGTTCCTGCATTAATCAAGAACATTTTCACTGCATTGTATGATCCTGAAATTGCTTCAAATTATGGAAAAGGTATAGTAGCCTTATATGAACAATTGAAAGATAAAGGTATACCAGAGGATATGCTTAAAGAAATTGTTATGAATTTCTCTAAATCATTTGATGTTGTCGGTAAAGCAATGAAAAATATCAATGTCGATAGAAAAGATGAAGACGATTAGAAATAGCAGTAAGGTGTAATAATGTCAAGTAAATTTTGGAATGTTCTTGTGATTACCTATTACATCTCTTATCTATTTCTAATTATACCTCCTTTAGCTTTATATTATCTTTTTGCAAATGGGTACAGAAGAAGAAGAAATAAGAGAACTGTAAGTAAAATTCTTAAAAAAGGAGGATTACCTAAAGAGCTCCAAAAAGGGATTAGACAATCATATAGGGATCAGCTTAAAACTTTTAAAATAATTAACTTGGTCAAAAATAGCAAGGGGATAAAAGGCTCTAAAGATGAGGATAAAACTAATTTCGCTGGTTTTTTTAAATTCACAACGTCATAAGTGATTTCTATGTCTGAGGATGAACAAAATTTGGAGGAAAGAATTGCAGATTTAGAGGAAAAGATAAACTATGTTATCCTTCAGATTAACAATCTTCAACATAAAGTTTCAGATAGTAATCCTGAATTAAAACAGATGATGAATCTATTACAAATATTAACTTCAACACTTCAGATTTCTAAAGCTCCTTTCACCATACTTAATCAAACTTTTTCTTTAAATGAGCGGATACACCAAAGATTCCCGGAACTCAAATATGACAATATTTCCAAAGTTATTGTAGATATTCTAGGTAAAAAAGGTAATTTGAACATTTCACAGCTAACTGAACAAGTTCGAAAAGAAAGAGGTTCTGCTTCTAGAAGGATAGTAAGAGAGAGAGTGGACATACTTATAGATTCAGGAATTATCCGTGAAGTTGATCATGGTTATGGAAGACAGATTGAACTTATAGAACCTGAGGAAGAAGGAGAAGAATAGAGATTATTTCCAAACATTCTTCATAACTCGCAGAAAATTTTTATGTGTGATTTTTTCAAGATCTTGTTTACTATATCCATTATTCTCTAAGTGGTCTAATAGAACTGGAAAATAACTAACATCTTTGACTACTTCTGGTACTGTTGCACCATCATAATCTGAACCAAAGCTCATGTGATTTATCCCTACTAAATCGACTATATGATCAATATGCTTTCTCATATCTTCAAGTTCAATTTCTTCAGGTTTTTTTTCTGAATGCAAAAACGATACACAGAAGTTCAATCCTATAGTACCATCTTTTTCAGCAATTGCTTGGATTTGGTCATCCTTCAAATTACGAAAATGTGAACAAATTGCAAAAGTATTACTATGCGAAGCTATAATAGGTTTCTTTGTTGTTTCAATTACATCCCAGAAAGATTTTTCGTTTAAATGACTCACATCAATTATGATTCCTAATCTATTCATTTCCTCAACTAAATCTCTTCCTTCATCAGTTAAACCTCGTTCTAAATTAAATCCTTCACCTGTTCTAGGATTGAAAGTGACACCTGTAGCAAAACGATTCACATTAGACCAACTCAAACCTATACTTCTTAAACCAACTCTATAATAATTACGTAAAGCCATTAAACTAGAATCTAATCCTCCTGAACCTTCAAAATGAAGAATAGCACCAACTTTATTTTCTTCTATACTTTTTTTAAAGTCTTCAACTTTCTTGATATGCATAAGTTGGTTATCTGGATTTTCTATAAGTTTAAACCATTGATCAATACCTCTTAAAATATCAAAATCACTCCAACTTGGAAAAATTGCAAAAAACGCTGCTTCAACTCCACCTTTTTTCATACGTGGTAGATCAACATGTCCTCTATCAGATTCATTCGCAAATGTACGCATTTCTCTCATTAATGCCCATAATACGTCTGTGTGTCCATCGATAATCATTCAAAAATAGGTTAAACAATTTAATTAAAAACTTTCTTGATAACTTAGAACAATCCTAGCCTTTTTAGTACGTATAGGACTGATAAAGTAGTAGCTACATCAAATTCTTCTCCATCTTCAGAATCCCATCTTCCATCACTTAACTGTCTTTGCGCGAGGACATCTATAAGTTTAGAAACCCACTCATGATTAAGAAGATTTGCGTTGATAAAACTTTCAATCATCCAAACTATTGAAGAAGACGGGTAATTTTCTAGTTGGAAAGTATGAAGCATTTCCAGCCCTCTTCGGGAAATACTGTCCTCTTTTCCCTTGATTTTAATAAAGGAAGGAATCGCATTCCACAAAGCATGTGAGTAACTTTTAAATCCAGTATCATCCCTCCAGTTTCGTGATAAATAAACGATACAATTTTCAATAATTCCAGCATATTTTTTATCTTTCAAACCAATTAAGAAATTCAAAACAATAGATGTACAATAAATCTGATTTGGTTTGGTTCCAGGTGTTTCCCAAGGTTCATAATCGAAATTTTTTATACTAATAGGTTCTTCAAAAAATCCTTCTTCATTCTGATTCTGGAGGAGGAAATGAACAGCCTTATCAAGAAATTCTTTAACTATCTCTGTTTTTTCAAGTATCAGAAAATCCTTGAAAAAAGTTATCGTTGGACCTATAGTACTAATACTATCTTTTCTCATCTTAAAAGGGATTCCACCATCAGAATTTTGTAATGTTAGATATTCAGCAAGTTTATTCATCGTATTGGAATTTTCATTCAATAAAAGAGATAGTTTGAGTTTATCTATGTCTTTCCCCTTTTCTCTGATAAAATAGATTGCTTTATCAATATCGAAAGAAACCTCTTGCATCAATAAATATAAACAACAATAGTTCTTAAACCTAATGTGAATTTACATCAGTTGAGTTTCAATTTCTTTAACATTTTTTCTGCTGCTTCTTTTTTTGCAGCTTTTCGATTTTGTCCTTTCCCAATAGTACTGATGGTTTTATCTTCAATTATGACTTTACATTCCATATGGAAAACTGGTTCATGATCACTTCCTCCTTTTTTGATCAAACTATATTCGGGAAGATCAAGATCTTCTTTTTGAAAAAATTCTTGTAATATATTTATGGGATTTTTTTCGCAAATAGTGAGTTTCAGAATCTTTTCTCTTCCTTCTTCGTTTTTCAAATCTTCTTTAAACTGATGAAGATTTTTCTGAAAGATTCTTCTGAAAAACTCTCTAGCTACATCAAGTCCTTCAGAAAGATAGAAAGCGCCAAAAATTGCTTCTACTACATCCTCTAAATCTGTTTCTGCTACTTGATACTTTGATTCTGTTCTAAGATATTTTGCTATTTTCAAATCTTTTCCTACTTCTGCAAGAGCATTTGTTCTTACTAATAATGATCGAAGTTGAGACATCAAACCCACTTCCTCATCAGTTTCTTTAAATAGCCATTCTGCTGATAATAAATCTAATACAGCATCACCTAAAAATTCAAGTCTTTCAAAATCTTTAGCATCTGGATGTTCTGCTTTTAGATTTGGATGAGTAAATGCTTCTAGCAGTAGATCTTTATTTATTTTCCAGTCCAAAATTATTCCATTTTTAAAATCTATTTTATTGGTTTTAGACATGTTGAGAAATTATCTATAATAGAGTTTTTAAATTCATTCATAAGTAGTAGTAAAATGGAGTATTATAATCCAATAACTGAATTAGAATGGGCATATGGCACTTGGGGAGGTAAAATACTTGTTGAAGATAAAGAACAAGAATCTCATTTAATAATCAGTTCCATAGGTTCAGGAATTATTGAATTTAATCTAACAACGAGTAAAAATGATATTAAGTATCAACTTGAAAAAAATATATTTTTCTATGATAAAACAAATGAAATAGCCAAACTCTTTTCTTTTAATTCAGAAGGTTATATCGAATTCTCTGACATTTCAATTAAAAGTAAAAATAAGCAAACAGAGATTCTAAGTAATTTTTATTCAGGATATAACTTACCTCCAAACATCAAAATAACAAAAAAATGGCGTTTCTTTAAAAATCCTAAACAATTATTCTGTGAAGTTAAAATGGGAAAAGAAGAAAAAACAGTTGTATCAGCAGAATTACGTTTTTTAGGAAGATAAATCTATTTAAATTTCTTAATGAATAGGTAAGTTTGCATTGAAATAATCATAAAGATTATTAGAGTTGAATACATATTAAAACTTGATAACGATTGCCTAGAGATTTCAAATTATTTTATGGAGAAAAAGTGCCTGATGAGATATCAGACCATGTTGAAAGGCACTTAAACGACACTTTTGGAATTCATTTTAGGTCAGTCGGACTTCGATTACCCAGTCAAATTTCTTGGGTTGCTACGGCTAATGCTTATGATGCAAAAAGCTTAATTGCTAATATTAATGCAGATAGAATCAACTTCTGTATGTGGCTGATTGCTTATCCTATTGTAGTGAATGGAAAATCTGTCTTCGGATATGCTGAACCTCTTAATGGTGCTGTTATCTCTACCACAAAAATGGCTACAAGAACTTTAATTGCTAAAGAAGTTGCTCATTTTGTTGGTATTGTCTTAGGGTTAACCAATTGTAAGAATAATTGTTTAATGACAGAAACTGAAAGTTTTGAAAGGTTGGTTCAAAAGCCTTCTTATTTATGTGATTCATGTAAAATTAGATTTCAGAAACTTAAAATTAGGTATATGTAATCTGCCATACTTGATGTACCAAAGTTTTTGAATAATATCTTTATCTTAAAATTAAAGCTATTCAGGAGAAAGTAATGAGTATTCTAGCTTACCTTGAGAAAATTCTACATAAAATCGACAAAGTGTTGTTGAACCAAGGTTATACGGAAGATGAATTACATCAAGAAGGATTTCGAATTCTTGGAGAATTATATTTACTCAGTAGTTTGGAAAGAAATGGTTTGTTAAATGCAAATGATAGTTTTCAAAATAAGCAGAAAGAAGTCGTAAATTCTTTTCCAACGATCTTATCAGGAAAAATAGATACTTTATGCAGTAGTGCTTATGATGATTTACTTAAGCTTAGAGAAAATTATCAAAAAGATTCTCAACTAGATATTCTTGGATCTTTATATCAGAATGTTCTTACAAGATGGTATATCCAAGATCAAGGGATTGTTTTTACACCTGTACCAATTGTAGAGTATATACTATCTCAAATAGACTTTCAATTAAATTCATTTCAAAAAGATGAGAATATAATTGATTTATCATGTGGTTCAGGAATTTTTCTTCGTAAAGCTGCAGAGAACGCAATTAAAAGTGCTATCTTTAAGAATGAAGAATATAATTTTATCCAAGAATACGTAAATAAAAACATTATAGGTTTTGATATTGATCCTGATGCGATTTTTATTTCTCACATCAGTTTAACAGATCTTTTAATAGAAAAACTAAAACAAAATTACTCATTAGATATTAAATTTAATCCTAAAATTTTCCAAACAAATTCTTTAGTTGAGAATGATAAAAATGATATCTTAGAAGTACAGAATCTCAAACATTCAAAGTTTAATTATGTAGTTGGTAATCCGCCTTATATAGAATCCAAAATTATGGATGAAGAAACTAAACAAATATGTATTCAGCATTTTCCTGAAGCAGCTAGGGGTCATTTTGATGTTTATTCATGTTTTCTATCTTTAGGAACAAGAGTATTAACGAAGGGTGGAAAATTAGGTTATATTATTCCAAATAAATTTCTCAGCTCTAACTATGCTAGAAAACTAAGAGAAAAATATCTCTCTTCAAACTGTATTTCTCAGATAGTTGATTTATCACATAATGGTGTATTTCAACCTGCAGTATACCCTATAATTTTGATAATAGATAATCAAAATACTTTAAAAAATAGCATCAAAATTTCTCGAGCAAAAAGCCTTAACGACTTATCTCTTGATACTTTTTCTCATAACACAAAGATCGTAAAAACGAGTAATTTTCTTAAAACTTATAATAAAACAATTTTCATCCTTGAAAATCCAATATTAGATATGGTAAACAGGATTTTCTCAGCGAGTTCTTTGACTTTAGGTGAGTTAGTTAGATTTCGGTGGGCAATTTCGTTTCATAGAAAAGGATTGCGGGAATTGTTTGTATCAAAAGTCCCTCGAGGACACTCTCCTGTTAAATTTCTTGGGGGTAAAGCTTTTGGAGGAAATAGAGAAATCAATCGTTATAACTTAAATTGGAAAGGTTATTGGATTGATTACGACCATAAAAAAGCAAAAAGTGTTAGGAATAATTTTCCTGATTATGAGTATTTTAAAAAAGAGAAAATTATAATTTGTCAGCATGCATTAAGAATAAGAGCAACAGTAGATTATGAAGGATATGCATGTAAAGATATTTTTATTATTGGGCATCTTACAAAGAAATCAAGAGAATTAAGGATTAGTCTAGAATACATCCTAGCGTTACTAAATTCAGAACTATATAGTCATCTCTATTCAAATATGTATTCTAGTACAGAAATTATGGGTAAATATCTTCACTACTTACCAATGTATCTACATGATCTTCCCGTAATAAAACCTACAGAAAGCGACATTGTATATCTAGAAAGTTTGGTGAAAAAAAGATTACAACAAGCAAGTGATGAGTTCTCCTCAATTGATGAAGAAATTGATCAGAAAGTCTATGAAATTTACAATTGTAGCAAAGAAGAGATAGAACTAGCAAAAAAACATATAAAAGAATATCTAGTGAAATAAGTGAGAGAAATAAAAACATCTGAACTTGGTTGAGTTTATGTCAAAAGAGAGTACCGATGAGGTGATAAGTTCTTTTCAGGAGTTCATAAATAATCACCCAAAGCTACAAAAATCCTATGAAATCACCCGTTCTTTCCTTCATCGAAAAAGTACGGAAGGTAGCGAAGCTTTTAGAGAAAGTATGAGTAAAACTTGGTTTTTTACCCGAGAGAATATTATTCCTTATTTTGCTCCTCTTGCTTTCATCTTTCTATTGTTTTATTTCATATTTTTATACCCATTTATCAAACTATTTACTTGGTTATATCGAATTCTTTTACCTCCTAAGTTTCGTAATAATTTAAAGAAAGTTTCATTTATCATTATTGCAGGTTTATTTACTTTTGTGTCAGTTGTAGGAAAGATACTTTTAGTTATTTATGATATCTTAGTTCCAACAGGATTACGAGAACTTGTACCTCTTCTTCAATTGTACAGAAAATATGTGTTAGTTATTTCAAATATCTTATCTGGAGAGAAATCTCAAGAGATTATGGAAGTATCAGAAGAGCTAGATGAATTGATGCTAAAAGAACAAAAAATGATAAAGAATTATCCTATTAGAAGAGGAGTAGGTGAGGTCATCAATTTAGCTGTTACTCCTTTGGTATTTATAGCAATACCTACTCTTATTGTACGTATTTTTCGAATAGGTTATGCAACACTATTCTTTACTATAGATAAACTTTCAACTCTTGGTCCTCTAGGTCCTCATAATTATCTAAGGTACTTTGATTTACTCAGATTGATTCAGGATTTAACAGGTTTAGGACCTATCTATTCTGTAGCTTTATTTGGTACTGGCTTACTTCTTGCAAGTTGGATCGCAACCATATTTGGACCAATTTATGCAGTATTTCACAGCTGTAGTGTTACCTTGATGAGGTTTGGATCATATCGTTGGGCTAATATTTACCAAAGTCTAGAAAATTTCTTTTCTCTTCCTTATTATGCTGCAAAATCATCTTTCAGTTTCTTTGATGCTCCTCCGATATCAATCGAAACGTACAAGGATTTTAAATTGGTAATTGAGGATGAAGTAGATACGATAAAAGAGAAAGTTCAATCACTTATTGTTTTAGATAGTGTTAAAGTCCCTGAACGTTCCAAAGAGATGTTAGAAGATCTTTTAGGGAAAGCTGAATTGACTTTAAATGAGCTTGATATTTCACGAATAGAACAAGAAACAGCTCGAACATTTGCACTTCTTATTTGGAGTAAAGAAGCATCAATTTTTCCTTGGATATCAAATGAAGCTAAAAGCACATTCGCTAAACAAAATGATATGTCTGTTGAAGAAGTAGGAAAAGCTTTTAGTTTGATTCTAAAGAAAATTGATGAAGGGTATCTCACAGATGATCTTTTTTCGTCTGTTTTAATAACCGGAGCTTTGAAAGGTATTAACGATCAACAAAAGAAATACAAACAGCTATTAGATGATATCGAATATAACAAACTAGCTATTTCCTTAGCTCTAGGAGCAAGACAATATCTAAAGGATCAATTTGCAAAAAAACCTTGGTATAAGAAAATTGGAAAGAAGATTTTAATTTCATTAATTGCTCCTTTTATGCCTTTAGCTGTTATAATTCTAGCATTTTATAACTATTTCAAACACATAATTTTGTCAACATTAAAAGCAATCATTGCTTTAGGAACAACCCGTGTAGGTCGTTTTATTTCTAGAAGATTTCTAGAAATTCGTGATACCATCATAACTACTTTTGACACAGTATCTTCGATGGGAAAAGAATTTAGCTTCAAAGAAGATTTGAATATAGATTTTAACAAGGCTCTCAAAATAACTGGAAAGATAATATTTAGACTAATCTTTTTTGTACCAGTACTTCTTTATTCTCTTTACAAAACAATAAGAAGATTATTTTACAGGATCTTTAAAAGGAGAAGTGAGGAGGAAGGGATGAGAAGAAGGTTTGAAAGAGAATTAGCAAAAGCATCTCTTGTGGCAATGTATCAAGAGATTTATGATAAAATGTTAATCTCAGACTTATTAATTACAGATTAAATAGTGATACTTGCGGAACATTAAAATTCTTTTAAGAAAATGTTTTTCAATGTCTTCTAGTGCTAATGTCAATCAAGCAGATGAAGAAATAACTGAAAAAGAAGAAGAGATAAACAAAGAAGTATCTGAGGGAACTGGAGAAGAGGAGGAAAAATTTCAAAGTAAAAAGAAAGGCAAATTTACCTTTACAATTCTTTCTGTAATAATATCAATTGTTTCTATTAGCACAAAATTCATGATAATTATTTATGATATTTTCATCCCAAAAGCACTTCGTGAATATGTTCCTTTTCTAAATATGGTTCGTAAAATTGCTTTACCCATTTCAGAGATACTTGCAGGAAAGAAATCAAAAGAAATAACTGAGGTAACAAATGAACTTGATGAATTGGATATTCAAAAAGAGAAGGTAATGAAAGCTTATCCTCTTCGAAGAACTATTGGGCAAGCGATAAGTATGGGTGTTTCTCCTCTTATTCTAATTGTAATTCCAACTATTATTTGGGGTGACACTTTGATCGACAAAATCCAACTAGCTCTTAATATACCAGAAGATTATCAATGGGTAATTTTTCTGCTATTGGGAACTATTATGTTGATTTTATCATGGATTGTAACCGTTTTCGGACCGTTTTATGTTATTTTTCATAATTCGAGTAAATATATGCTAAAATTAGGAGCTTACAGGTGGGCAGCCATATTTCAAGATTTAGAAAATCTATTTGCTATCCCTTATTTTACTGCTAAATCTTCGTTTAGTTTTTTTGATGCACCTCCAATCTCAAGTGAGACTCTAGAGGAATTTAAACTAGACATTAAAGACGAAGTAGAAACAGTTAAAGAGAAAGTGGAAGGATTGCTTGCACTCGACACGAAGAATGTTCCTGATCGATCAAAAGAACAGCTTGAGAAACTCCTCAAGAAAATAGAGATCCCATTGGAAAAATTAGATTTATCCAAAGTTAAAGATAGTACTGCTAGAACATTTGCATTATTAATCTGGTCTAAAGAATCATCTATTCTTCCCTGGAGAAGACAAGATGCGTTAGAGAAATTTGCTGAAAGAAATAATCTAACTAATCAAGAAGTCAAGGAAGCTTTCATTCTCTTAAACAAAAAGAGAAAGGAAGAAGGTATATCTGAGGAAACTGTCAAGTCAATTCTTGTTACAGGAGCACTAAAAGGAATTGAGAAACAAGAAGAGAAATATGAACAAATAATGACAGATATTGAAGCTAACAAACTAGCCATTTCTTTAGCATTAGGTACAGAACAATATTTAGAAGACCTTTACTCAACACTTCCATTATTCTTAAAGATTCTAAAGGAAATTAGTTTTTCAATTTTAGCCTTTTTAATGCCATTTCTGCTTATAATTATAGCAATTTTACTTTACATCAAACATGTCATCTTTACTCTGTTCAAGACATTATTTTCAAAAGATACCTTAAGGATTCATAGATATATTAAGAAAAGATATAAAGAAATCAAAAACACACTAGAAGAAACTTATCAATCTGTAAAAGAAAAAGGTAAGAAATTCAATTTCAAAGAAGATGTCGATATCGATTTCAAAGGCTTTTTCAAGAAAATTGGAAAAGGTTTCTTGAAACTTATTCTCGCTCTTATTAAATTAGCAATTCTATGGCCTTTATGGAAATCACTCTATATTCGTATAGCTAAACTTGTTGCAAATCGAAAACCAGAAGCAAAGATGAGAAAGATGTTTGAGAAAGAGCTCACAACAGAATCGTTGATTTTCATGTATCAAGAAGTATATGATAGATTAATTATTCAATAGATTTTTCTTCTGTTACTCAATTTTAGAAAACAAAACTTAAAAATGGATTACCTATCCGTTGGTTCACTAATATTATTACATAGGGTGAAGAATTGACTATACAAGATCCACTTAAAGGGCAGAAATTTGGTCCTGCTATTGTATCTCTAGCTAATGCAGCTCGAGCTTTTGATGCTCCTGTACGTTATCCAATTTTATTTAACTCACCAAACGCTTTTACTTCCCCATGGGGAATGCCTAGAGCTTCTTCTTTTATAACGTTGATTGAACATTTCTTTGGAATACTCATCTTATTACCCATTATAGGATTCTCAAGAGGTTTCAAGAAGTTGTTTTTAGCAATCAAATCATTCACTGTAAGAGATTGGATATCTCTGTTATACGTTTCATTTGGTGGATCAGCATTGGGTTTATTCTTTTTTCTTATAGCAATGGGTTTAGGAAATCCAACTATTGCGATATTAGTCCAAAAAATACAACCACTTGTTACCTTAGTTTTTGCTGTTATAATATTAAAAGAAAAATTATCACTTAGGTTCTATATTGCTCTTGGATTCTCACTTATAGGGATTGTATTAATGGCTATGCCTGATATTATAAAATTAGTAGAAGAAGGTGATTACACTGGTCTAATTGCAATACTATTCTCCCTAATTGCAGCAATCCTTTGGGGAGGTAGCACTGTTTTCGGTAGAATTCTTACTGAAAAAGTAGATTTTTGGGATCTAACTTTACTTCGATATGTTGGAGGATTTATATTCTTAATTTTCTTGAATATACCTCTAATGACTTACAATTCTACTTATTTTGGATTTCTTCTCCAGAAACAGCATGTATTTGCTTATGAAAATCCAGCAGGTTCAGGTATTTTTGTTCCTGTTAATTGGCAATGGATTATTATCTTAGCAATACTCTATTTTGCTTCTTTAACAGGTGGTGTTTTACCACTAATGTTATATTATTTTGGTCTTAAACGTTCAAAAGCAGCAATAGCAGGATTATCAGAATTAGCTTTCCCTGTTTTAGCAATTATTGTCAATTACTACTTCTTAGGTTATGGACTAGATTGGTTTCAAGGTTCAGGAGCGCTTTTATTAGTTGTTACGATGTCTTTACTTTCATATATTAATGCAAAAGAAATGGAAAAGACAAAAAAACACGCTAGCAGTACAAATACGAAGGTTGAGAAAGAATAAAATTGTATTTTTTTCACCAATCTATTCCAAAAATTATTTCTAGTTCGAAAGGACTTATTATTTTTCCTTGATTGAAGTTCAAAAGTGTAATCCTATTGTTCAGATAAGATTTCAAATCTTTTATAATAACCTCATATCCCTCTTTATCAACTTCTTTATCAAGATGTAGCGTAACAGTAAAAATCTTCATGGCACTATCATATTCAGTTTCAACATCAGCAACTAAATGAGCGAAGAATCTTGAGTTAAACATTTCATCTATTTCATTATATCGTTCTGTTAAAAACCACGCAGGAACTAATTCTTCCTCTTCTTCTGCAACTTCCTTATATGATTTTTTCTTCTTATCATGATATACACTAAGTAATTTAAAAATAAGCTCATCTACTCTGAGCTTAAGATATTCATTCAAGGTTTCACTTTTCAACAGCTTTGCTTTGACATGTTCAAAGTAATCTGAGAACATGTCGTCACTATAATGAATCATCTTTGAATCAAACCAATTTCCTACTGTTTCCAGAATCGAATTCAGGTCCAATTCAAAAATCAATGTTTCAACCTTTTCTTCATCACTCATTGATATCACTTTTATGAAGTGAGATTAGTATACTTAATCCAAACTTGTTTAAATAGTATTCTGTGATATCAAGAAAATTTATTTAGAAAAAGGATAGTAATTGAATATATTAAATTGTATTACCCTTACATTAAGCTTTATTAGTTACAAAAATCAGAAAATAATAGGGGTTCTATGAAATTAAATTTTTCAACTGCTATTATCATCAGTATTGTATTTACATCCTTTCTTCTTAATCCACAATTGATCTCATTAATAAATAAATCTAATAATCAATCAACAGAATCAAGTCCAGAAACGCAAACAAATAATATTCCTAATTATGATGACGATGTTTCTACCATTAAAAAAATTGAAACACCAGGTCATTATGCATTAAAAGCATTTTTTTCACAAAATAACATCATAAATATAGGTCCTGAAGGCGATGCTTTAGAATGGGTTAGCTATGATGACATACGATATTCAGGATGGTCAAGTAGTTATTCAACCATGGATTTCAGAATTGATAGTAGTTACACATATAATCCTGATTGTTGGCCAAATCAAGTTGATACATATACCTACATGAGAGATAATGGATATCCCTATCCTGTTTCAGTAATGTATAGCCCTGTTTTTGAAGAAGAAACATATATTCAAGGTAAAGTTCATTTTTTGACATATCTTCGAACAAATTTCGATTATGCTTATTCATTAACTATAACTTTTCGAATTAGACTCATGCTTTTCAATACTACAGATTCAACATCATCAGAGATTATATCGATAGAAGATGATTTAGGTTATGATGATTACACACAAGCAATTACTTATGATTACACCTTAGGTTCGCCAGTAACAATACCAGCTGGATTTCGGCTTAAAGTAGCTTATGATGCAAAATTATCTACTCTAAGTTATTCTGGAAATATGTTTCTATATGCAGGAGACAGAGGATATAACACTTTACATTGGAATATTTATGATGGAGATTATTCTGCGTATTATTCAATATCAAGTACTGATGAGATTTTAGGAGTTCAATTCGATATGTATGATACCATTTATCCTAATATCATAACTTCAGGATTTAGTAATAACACTATTTATCAAGAAAATAAAACAATTTCAATTGATGTATCAGGAGCAGAAGATAGTTCCTATACTTGGGATTATGGAACACCTGTTAGTTTTGGTACTTATACAACCACAGATTTACCTTTTACCATGGGCTGGCACACTTTAGCAGTACAAGCTCTAGATGAGTATGAGAACAACAAGACAATGATTTATGAAATAGGTTATGATGGTTCAATAATTAATATTGCTCTTCAGAGTCCAAGTAACAATTCAGTTGTTGGTAAAGGAGAAATTCTTGATTTTGAGATATTTAGTATAGATTATGCAACGTATGAATGGGATAATAGTGGAACGCAAAATAATTTAACATCACCAGAATATGACATTATTGCGCCAGCATTTGATGGAATTCACAATTTAACAATTACAACACATGATGTTTTTGAAACTAAATCTTTCTATTATGAATTTAATTTTGATGGTATAGCACCAGCTATAAATCTCGTAGATGCTAGTGTGTCTAACAATTCTATACAACCAGCTGGGAAACTCATTGACATCAATGTAACAGATCCTGTAGGAGTAGCTGAAGTGTATTATAAATGGGATTCAAGAGATAATTTTACTTGGTATGCTTTTGATGGATCTATCTATAGAACATATTTACCAGAATCGGCTGGAGTTCATACCCTTTATGTCTCAGCTAAAGATAATTATGACAATGCAATTAGTTTAGTTTTCCGTTTTACAGCTCAATTAAATCAAATATTAGTGGAATTAAGAAATGTTAATGACAACTCATACTTTCAAGGTAACAATGTTATAGAAGTAACTATGCTTGGAATTAATAATACGATAAAATATAAATGGGACTCAGGAAGCGAATTAGATGGTTTATTAGATGCGTTTTATGTTAATTCAACGTTGATTCTAAATGGAACTAATGTTCTTCCTTATTCACCCTTAGGAGAACATTATTTGACTATTAGAACCTTTGATACATCTGATATGCAGCATATTTATATTTTTAAATTTACTTTGGATAGAGAAGCTCCTGTAATTCTCACAGACAAACTGGAATATGATGGGAAAAGATTTCTTGATACTGATACTTTACAATTTTCTTTTAGTGACAATTTTGCTTCAGTGTCTCAGTTAGATGTAATCCTTTCTGTTGATGGAATTACAAACCATTCTCTTATATACCCTTACAATTTTAATCTTCTCTCACTATCTGATGGAACATATAATTTAACTATATATGTTTATGATATTGCAGATAATTTCGCGATAAGATCCTATCTAATAACTATAGATAATACTGCTCCTGAGATAGAAATCATTAATATGGAAGATATAGTTTATCTGCAAGGTCAGTATTATATTCCAGGTGATTTTAATGTATCTGTCTTAATAACAGATGATGATAGTCAGATTAACAGTACATATTCATGGGGAGGAACAGAATATAATGATTTCAGTAATTCTTTCATCTTAAGTTTTATAGATGGAACTTCAGTCTTGTATATAAATGCAAGTGATTCTTTAGGAAATCATGAAGAAATTTCTATAACATTAACAATAGATAGTACAGCTCCTATATCCACCTTAGTCTTTCCTTTTATTAATTCTAAAATCAATAGTAATACAACTTTAGATTTTGTTATTGAAGATATATCAAGAGCTACAATTGAAACTATATATTATACGTGGGATTATATTCCAGCAGCTATATTTTTTCCATTAACATTTAATAGTCTAGGCGAAGCAACATTCGATGGATATCCAGAATCTTTCTATCCAGCAAATGGCACAACAGCTGTTTTGTCAGTTTATGTAGAAGATATAGTTGGGAATAACCATACATATACATATAGTTTTGTTGTTGATAATGAAGGACCAAATTATAATCTGCAACTATACAACGAGGATACTGAACAATGGGAAATTCTAAAAATTACAGAGACTTATCTTATAACTAATGATTCATTGATTAGAATAGTTGCAGAAAATACTGAAGATACTTTTAATTATTTCTGGAATAATGAAACAGATAGACCAATAAACAAATCGACTTGGTTAATTTCCGATGTTCCAGATTATGGTTTAGTCAATTTAACAATTGTTGCTAATGATGACTCTGGAGAAAGATTATTTCCAAATGAAAAAATTATTACATTTCACTTTACTAATAAAAAAGAAGGTGCTCTTATAATTCTAAACTCCAATGATCAAGTAATATATGGAGATAATCTTAGAGTTCGAGTAGTTTTACAAGATGACCTATCAAATAATCAATCTATTATCAAAATTTCTGTGAACGGAACTTCTTTATCTTTCTCTTTAGAAACTGCAAGTATTTATTATTTTGACTATACTATACGAAAGTCTAAGGGTAATTATAACTTACAAATAATAGCTGAATCAGATCTTTATTTTGGTAAAACAAATAATTCCTTAATCTATAATTTTGTCGTTCTTCCGCTTCCTCTCAATTTAACTATTGCTTCTTCAAGCTTAGAAGTAATAGCTGGTTCAGCAGTAGAATTAACAGGAACATTGACTTTCCTAAATGGAACCCCAGTTGAAGATATGGATTTAATTTTCAATTTTTACATTTATTATAAGGATAATAGTTTTTTCACTATTACAGCAGCATTTACTGATTATGATAATATTACAACTCGTACTGGGCAAACAAATTCTTATGGTATTGCAACAGTAACTTTTACCCCAACAGAAGATTTGGACCATATTTCAGTAGATGTTTCCTTTGAAGGAAGTGATATATTAGGTAATATCTCTTTAGATTTTTCACAGTCAATTGTGGTTATTAAAGCAGGTTTACAATCTTGGCTTTTATATACAATTATAGGTGGAAGTTTAGTTATTATAGCTATAGTATCTCTAATAATATACAGAGCAACTAGATCAACTCCTTTTGAAGATCTTCTAAGTAAAGTTACAGAAGAGGATGTGATGATAAAACTCCAAGAATTTTGTCCGGGTGTGATTCTTACTATTTTTGATCAAAGGCAAGGTGCTATACCTATTCTAACTGATCATTCATTCGGATTTGACCATAGTGGAAGAATTGCTTTAGAGTCAGATAATTTCATACTGAAAGTATCTGACCAAGCCTTTTCAGCTCTGGGATTTGAAGAAACACTTCAAGGAAGAAGATTGGGTTCGTTAACACTTCCAAATGAATCTATGCTAGGTTTTCTCCAAGGTATTCAAATACAGAATAAAGAAGCTAGAGGAGGACTTGAAAATCTTGTTCTCGTAGTTTTAACTGATTTAGAATATGGTACAACATTATTAACCTACCAAGAGTATTTACATCCATTAATAGATGATTTACAAGCAATGCTTCAAGAGAAAAAACCTTTGAAGGAAATTGAAAGTCAGATGAGAGTAATTAGACTTCAAGCTGTAAAAGTAATTTTAGCTGGATACGAATTAGAATGATTATATACTGTAGTCAAAAATTACCTTTATTGCTTTATTCTTTTTCTTATTAAATGCGGTTTTAAGTGCAGTTTTATAATCTTTTAAATCAAATCTGTGCGTTATTATCTCGGAGATTTTAGGATTAATTTTTTTCTCAAGTATAAATTCACTCACTAATTGAAAAGTTGTTTTCTTTTTACCATTCCACTCTTCAGTACCATGAATACATGAACCAAGGAGGTCAACCTCTTGATACCAAATAGGAGAGTAATCAAATTTTCCTTGTTTTAAATTAACACCTAAGACCATAACCTTACCTTTACCTTTAGTCCACCGTAATGAATTCTGAATAGTTCTAGCTTTACCTACACAATCATATATCAGATTAAATCCACCAGCGAATGTTTTGTTACCAAAATAGCCTTTGTAGAGAACAGCATCGAGTTTTTGACCAAGATAATTATCCATTTCTTTATTTGAGATAACATGTGTTGCACCAAATTTCTTTGCCATATCAACTTGAAAATCATATTTAGCTAAAACTGTAACATCAGCATCAGGTAGTATTGCTTTAACACAGACTAAGGTACACAATCCTATAGTTCCAGCTCCAATTATTAAAATTTTATCATCTTCTTTTGGAGAAGCTCTGAGAACACCTCTTAAGGCACATGAAAGTGGTTCGATTAATAGTGCTTCATCTGAAGTGATTTTTTCTGGTACGAAGAACAGCTGGTCTTTATGATATTTGAAACCAGTACTCCATCCTCCTGCAGCATCATATTCAGTGAACTCTGCAAATTTACCAGCTTGTTCACATAACCAGAAATCTCCTTCTTCGCATCTAGGACACATTTTATCTGCTTGATGAAGATAACAAGATGGACCTTTTTGTACTATCACTCTATCACCAATTGTTAAATTAGAAACATCTGAACCAACTTCTGTAATTTCAGCTACACATTCATGTCCCATCTGTCTAGGATCTGGAGAAGGAACAATAGTAGGAGATACATCTAAAGCAAAATCTAACGCTACTAAATGTAAATCTGAACCGCAAACTCCACCACGTAAAGTTTTAGTCAATACTTCATCAGGTTTTTCTATTTCAAAATTGTAGTTTTTCTTAAATACTACAGACCCTAATCCGGAAAATACTACACTCTTCCAAACAGGTTGCAAAATTTGTGATATTAGAACTTTAGGTACAGATGGATCAAAATACACAATTTCAGTTTCCATACTCTTTTAAAATTGAACTAGTTTTTAATTTTAACCTATTTTAATCAATACTGTAGAAAATTTCTTTGTTCTTTTTTAAATAACCGAATCTCCAGAGCTTCTCAAGGACATCAACTAGATTATTGTAAAATTCTCTAATTTCTTCTGGTACTTTTAATGATATTTTTAGATTGTGTGTTGTTGCATAGTAATTAAAGTATTGATAATCAAAGAATTCTAACTCAGGTCTGAAGAATTCCCAATCAATTAATTTGATTTGTTTATTAATAATGAAGTTAGGTGGGACTAAATCGCCATGAACAAATGTTAAATTCTCTTTATACTGATCAAGAATTTCCTCTTGTTTTTCCACCGATAATACTAGTTCATTGATTAGATCTTTAGGATAAACAAGACTAGAACTTCTATAAATTGAAATAAGATTTCTATAATATTCTATAACTTGTTCTCTCGATGGTCCTAGATAAAGTCTAGCTTCATCATGTAATGCAGTTAAAGTTTTAGAAATCTTTTTTGTAAGAGGTTTAGTAATTTCGATATTAATAAGTTCTATACCATCAACATATTCGTAAACTATCAAATCAGGTTTTTTCATCCATATTAGATGTGAAGAATATGAACCTCCAAAAAGCTTTAACGCTTTAATTTCTCTTTCCATCCTATCTTCAGATTTAAAAATACTATCGTCTGGAAAGTATTTACATACAGCTAGAGGTTCAGAATTGTTTCCTTTTATTACTTGATTATTATTAAAATAACCTTTATCGAGATTTACCCATTGAAATTCTGAATGAGATTCAAAGTACTGTAACAGCGCTTCTTCAATTTCATTCTTTACTTGTTCTGAAATCAAATTAGAACTACATCCTTAGGTGTTATAGCTAGTGTGATACTAGTATCGACATTTAATTCTTTATTGATTTGATCTCTTAAACAATCTACTTTAATATATTCTGAAAGTGTGTCTTTGATATCAACAATTAACCTAAATGTTTCATCATCTAACTCTACAACAGACTTAACTGTTCCTTGAAAAATAATTAAATCATCTTTATTCTTAGTTTTATCAGAATAAATTGAAAATGAAGATGGATTTATTTTAATCCCTGAGATTTTTGATTGAATTTTTCTATCCAGTTGAATTTTTCCTATTGGAACTGAAAGAATACTACCTTTTTTATCTTTTGTAATAAACTCTACAGGCCAAACATTATCTATACCCATGATTTTTGCTACAAGATAATTCAATGGTTTTTGGTCGATTTCCAATAATTTTCCTATCTGTTGAATTTTTCCATCATACATCACTGCTACTCTATCACTGATTAGACGAGCTTCATCACTACTGTGTGTAACATAGATAGTGGTTGTCTGTGTTTGTTTTTGAATACGTCTAATTGAAAGAGCTAAAGATTCTCTTCCAGAAGCATCGATGCTTGACAAAGGTTCATCTAGAAGGAGCACTTCAGGTTCAATCGCCATCGCTCTAGCCAGAGCAACTCTCTGTTTTTGTCCGCCACTAATTTCTCGAGAAAATCTTGAAAATAATTCTCTTATTTGAGTAAGATTAGCAATCCACTCCAATTTTGATTCTACTTGTTCTTTACTAAGTTTTCTTGCTTCAAGACCAAATTTTATATTATCTTCGACCGTCATATGCGGGAAGAGAACCTGGGCTTGAGGAACATAACCGATTTTCCTTTTTTGAGGAGGGAGATTTGTTATCTCTTCCTTATTAAAGTAAATATGTCCTGTTTCAGGTTCTATAATCCCTGCTATAATCTTTAATAATGTAGATTTTCCACAGCCAGATTCCCCCAAAATAACCAACAGTTCTCCGTTGTGAATATTAAGGTTTAGACCATCTAAAATATATTTCTTCTCATATTTCATGGACACTTCATTAATACTCACATTTACCATTTTTTACACCTTAAGTTCAATTTCTCCTAATTTATGAATTCCGTAGAAGCAAAGTAAAGTCACAACTATTAAAAGACTAGCCATTGCTAAAGGAATTTGCAATGTTTGCGTTGAGATTGAATCATATATTCCAATGGAGAGAGTCTTAAATTTGTCTCTTGCAAGAAAATATGTTGCTCCAAATTCCCCAAGGCTAATTGCAAAAGAAAACAAACCTCCAACAATTATTCCTCTATAAATCATCGGAAAGATTATTTTTCTGAAATTTCTAAATTTAGACGCTCCTAATGTGGAAGCTACATTTAGTAATTCGACATCTATTCTGTTGTATGCTGATAAAATAGTTCTAGTTGCAAAAGGAATACTAATTATTACATGAGATACTATTACAAAAAACCAAACAGCTGTATTAAAAAGATTGGAATTTCCATATTGCAGAAAAACTCCCGTTGCAAGGGTTATTGAAGAAGTAGCCATTGGTAGTATAATTAGATATGAAATCAAATTATCGACTCTTGAAGATCTATATTTCTGAAGACTTTGGAATCTATTTCTAAGTATAAAAACAATAATCATAGAGAGAATCAATGTTACTAGCGTAGAAATTGAAGCTAAAAAGAGAGTATTTCTTAAGAGAACAAGAGGATTAGCATGCAATACGCTAATTACTTTGTTAGAAAAAAATTCTTTGTATCCGAATAGGATAGTATTTCCAGTTTTATCTGGAATAAAGGATCTTATTATCACCGCTAAAATAGGTAAAAACGTGAATAAGCCTATCAAGGTAATAAATAAAATTACCATTATATTTCTTAATATAATTCTCCAATTCTGATTTCTGAATTTGAACTTGATTGTTTTAAAACTTGATTCCTTTCCCTCAGCTGAATGCCTAGATTTTCTATCAAACATTATATATAAAATTATAACTAGACTGTTCAGAATCAGCTGTAGGAGAGCCAAGAAACTTGCTCCCGTGTAATTATTTGCTCCTTTAAATTCTTTGTAAATCTGAACTTCAATTGTATTGTATATCGGACTTGCTAATTTTAACACTATTGCAAAGCTGTTGAAAGTATACACAAATACTAACAGAGTAGCAGCAACAATTGAATTCATTATCTGAGGTGCAATTATTTTTCGTAGAATTCGGAATTTGCTTGCTCCTAAAGTACTAGAGACTTCTACTTGATCATAATCCACATTCTGCCAAGCAGGTATTGTCAATCTTATTATTACTGATAAATTATAAAATACATGAGCTAAGATTATGCCTTCTACGGTTCCAAAAATCGAAATAATTGGATTTGTACTATTTGTAATTGATTCCCATATAGTGTTTACCCATCCTGAGTTTCCATATGTTACAAGAAAACCAGCTAAGACAACAATAGGAGGAAGAACGAACGGAATAGTTAATAAATTAACCAGTATTTCCTTACCTTTAAAATTATATTTAGCTAGAAAATATCCAGCTGGTAGTCCTATAAGTAAACATAATATTGAAGATATGAAAGCTTGTAAAAAAGTGAAACCTATAGCATACAGATTGACTTTATTGGTAATAGTTTCCTTTAAAATTAAGCCAAGTGGTTCTGTTCCAGAAGTGAAACTGTATTCAAAAATCCTGATGAGAGGAATATAAAAAAAAGCTAATAAAAAAGAGAGAAGAAGAATTACAGCTAAAGCCATTATCAATTTGCTATATAGCTCATTCTTAGATTCTGCAATTCCTCTTAAATTTGCGAACATTTTCAGTCTCTTCTACAGCTTTTTTCTCTTTTTAATCATTACATAAACCATTGTACTTGTAAGTAAGGTAAACAGTAAGAGTACTGGAGAACCAAATGATGCAACTTCTGCTTCCCAATCATCTAACCAGTTATCTAAGTTATCTCGTATCATCTCAGGAGTAAGGATGTCATTCAAAATCACATCAATGGAATCTGGATTAATAGAATTATTAGCAAAACAAGATGGGATTTCAGCTTGTATGTTTGCAGGGTACATCCAATTATTTAATGGTATATTGTCTTGTAATTCTTTATCTAAGAACCAGTCTATGAATTTCTTTGCTTCTGCAGTATGAGGTGCATCTTTAACTAGGCCTATTCCTTCTATTTGAAGCCAGGCGTTTGACATTATAACTGTCAATTGTGTTGGATTCTCATGTGATACAACAGCTGCAGAAGGAGGAGGATTTCCTTCTCCAACGCCATATTCTGGGTGACAAACATCATAAGCAGGACTGGTGCCATATGAAATCATTATTGGACGATTTTCTTCTGGAGTGTAATAGATACTAAAAGCATCACTCCAACTTGAAGTTATTCGCAAATCTTTCTTTGCATCACCCCACCAATCTCTCCAATCTTGTCCTAAGACTCCTTCAAAATTAATTTTTGGGTCACCATATATTGCTATGGTCCAAAGCAAAAATCCTAAGCCAGGAGAACTTAAAGTTGGATCTTCAACAACTAATTTTTTATCAAGATTATACTTGAGTATATCACCTAATTTAAGATATTCTAATTCTGGATTAGTAGTAAAATTGATACGATTTAAATCAAACCAGAGAGCTATTATACCATAATCATATGGTAAAAGATATTTCTCTGGATCGAGGTTGGTAATTAGATTTGAGGAAATGTTAACTAAGGATGGTGAGTTGTAAATCTCAAGTATCCCTTCATCTTTTGCTTTATGTATCAATACATTATCTAAACCAATCAACACATCAGCTGTAGGAGAATCTTTTTCTAAAATCGCTTTAGAAAGTATTGTATTTGCATCTTCCATATACACTACTTTTATTGAATCAGCTGATATACCACTATAAGTAGCATAAGCGGAGACAAAGTCATATCCAGGGTCTGCTAAAAGAGATTCATATGTATAGATTACAAGAGAGTAGTCTTCTGCATTAACCACTGTAGTTCCTTTAGTCTGGTGGACCGGAAGTAATAAAGAAGTGAATAATATAAGAATTATGAAAACTCTTTTCATGATTATCATGTTTATCTAGAGATCAGAGATTTTAAATCTTAGCTTCACTATATAGGTGACCTATATTTTTTTATTTTAAAAGCATAACCAATCTCAATAGATCTTTTTGATCTATAGCAAATAGATATGCGATTGATTCAAATCCAGAACTTGCTTCATCTATTATAGCATTCACATTAACTAATTTATTTCCTTTCTCGAGTTCTTTTAAGACCTTATCAGTTGCTAAATCAAGATGCTTAGTTTCTATGAATTTGATGTTTTTTTCTTCAAACAATTTTTTGAGTTTATCTTTTGTTTTAATGCTTAAAATCCAATTAATATCTGGACGATTATTCTTAAACCAAAGAAGTAATGAAGATGAGGTTTTTGAAGAGCCAAACTCAGGGGGATGAACATTCATGATTTGATCCTTTACCTTGATAATTCTGCCAGGAAAACTTGCCACATCATCTAATGCACTAGCTTCTGAATCACAACAAGCTAACTGTGATCCTATCTCTGGAATCCATTGATGAAAGTTTTGATTTCTCTTTATTTCTTCAAATACTTCTTCTAAGGCACTCAAAATAGAAGTTCTTTTTTCTGAAGATGGAAGATATTCTGTCCCATGGCAAATAGTACAAATTTTGATATGTGCAATTTCTTGCAGAATCTCTTTATGGATAGAGCAGATAGGGCCACTTACTCTCAAAGATTTGCATTTTAAACATATTGTCTTCATCACTTCATCTATACTCACTTTAGACACAATCATATCAGAGACAGAATTAGCTAGAGAATCTAGATGAAAATTTATTCTTTCATCTCCTGTGTCTTCAATATTCTTTTGAAGATACGAAACAATAACCGGTTGTTTTACACCTAATATCTTAGCTATTTCATTTTGTGAAAAACCTTGATTTCTAAGATTATGAGTGACTCTTACTCTTAATCCAGGTAAGAATGACGAAGAAACAAATTCACAAGGAAACCTCATAAAACCATCAATATAAGCTCTATATAGGGGGACTATTTATTCTTTTTAAGATTTGCTGAATCATGTTAAAAAGAGGAAAGCATATAAAGAACTTCTGCACTCTTAGAGATAGAATGACAGTTTTAAGTGCTATTCTTGGATCAATTACTTTCTTACTAATTACTGTAGCTTTTACATTTATTACTTGGTGGTTATTTCGATATGCTCTAAGAGAAAAACCTGAAGAAGAAAATAATAATGTAAAAAATGTTACTTAAGAACGGCTTATTTTCTTTCTATTACTCGTTTAATTTGATTTAATACTATTTAAGGAAATTTAATAAAGGTGTCAGTAAAAATTAAATAGATTAAATAAGTTATAATAATGTAAACTAATTAAACTGGTTAGAGCAAAATGAATTCTGCGAATGATATAGACTTTAGCGGAAAAATAGTATATTTAGAACAGATATTCAAAATTGCTCAAGATAGGCGATATAGTACAGCAATTGATGTATGGGCTATAGTTTTAGATGCAGAATTTTCTAATAGAAGATATCATAGTTTAGATGGTAGAGAGATCTATGGAATTACTGCTGCAGATATTGCTTCAAGTCTAAATATGCATCTAAGTTCAGTATATCATAATCTAAAAATCTTACAATCAGAAGATTTAGACCTCCTTAATACAGAGGATTTGATAATTTATAATGAAAAAGGAAGGAGAGTACAACAAAAGGTCTACCAGATACCGAGGATATATTATGACGAATTCCAACTTGTCCTCAAAGAACTACAGGACGAAGGTTTTCAATATCCTCATCGATTATTTACTTTTTTTAATATTTTAAAAATCAGAGGGATTCTTGCTCATTATGCTGCTCTTCTTCACAAAGATCGAGTATTAGTAATAAATGAAATTGAAGAAGTTGAAGATTGGTATCATACTTGGTTAGATCCTATTAAAATTAAAAATAATGTTGTCGCTCCTGGAGTGATTTACAAATTTACAATAGATGATATGAGAAAAATTTTACCTCAGATCATAGAATTGCTTGATAAGAATGTAAATAGTTATACTGATGAACATGAAGCAAAAGGGATTATGCCAATTTCCTTTAGTTATTTATTGTTTGTACCTTATAACGAGATTATGAGAGAAGGCGAATGGTTAAATAGAGATGAGTTTGAGGAAAGAGTAGCTGAAAATATGATAAAAATAGCAAATGGCGAAATAAAAGAATGCGAAAAAGATCATCAAATATTTTTTAAGTATGGTCTAGCTTGCCCTGTGTGCGGAGAAAAACCTTAATTTTATCCTAATATTTGTCCAGAATCGACTCTTATTATTTGTCCTTGAATATGTTTTGTTTCTAGAAGGAGTTTGATCAAAGGATATATGTCTTCAGGATACAATGTTTGATTCAAAGGATTTTTTTGAAGTATTCCTTGTTGTATTTCTTCCAATGCTTTTCCTGTTTCTTCAGACTTTTTCTCGATTTCTTGGATATGTCTTTCAGTCATTACATAACCAGGCGAGATAGTATTTGTAATAATTTTATATTCTGATCCTTCTTGAGCAAAGAACCAAGTCATAGCATGGATGCCAGCTTTTGCGATACCATAAGGTAATTTTTTGTTGGAAGGTTTAAATCCTGTAGTTGAACCGAAGAGAATAATGTTTCCTCCACCTGTTGTTTGCATCCATTTCAGCGTTTCTTTCCCAATCAAAAATGCTGAATCAAGATTTATTGAAATAACCTTTCTATATTCTTCATAATTTAATTCAGTTGTTTTTTTACTATACAAACTTCCTCCTACCAGATGTATCATACCATCTAACTTTGCATATGACTCTTTCATTTTTTTAAATGCTTCTGCAACTTCATTTTCAACAGTACAGTCACAAATAAAAAAAGATACATCAAATCCTTGAGACTTAAGTTCATCAAAATATTCTTTACTGTGTTCAGTTCCTATTCCTAGTAAGGAATACCCATCTTGGATTAGAAGTTTGGAGATTATTTTACCAATACCACTCCCTGGAGCAGCTAGTAAAATCGTTTTGCTATTTTCATTTGGCATAATTCTCTATATACCTCTCATTTTTCTTAAAATAAGTATTATCTTCAAACCAAATTTCAAGAGAGCATAAGATTTAAGGCAGTTTATTACTATTATTATAACAGAGTTGATGAAAATGGAAACAGAGATAATTACACTAAATGAATACCAACTCAATCTTAACAAACTTCGTGACGCTGCAAATTATGTATTAGATGGACAGGTAATTGCTTTTCCAACAGATACAATATATGGAATAGGATGTGATGTATTTAATACTGAAGCAGTAGAAAAGATCTATACATTAAAACAAAGGCCAAAAAATAAACCTATCAATGTTTTAATCTCTGAAGTAAATCAAGTCTATGATGTAGCACGGGATATTAAACCACTATTTTTTGAACTTGCAACACGTTTCTGGCCAGGAGGATTAACCATAATTGTAGAAAAAAACAGAAGTGTCCCTGAAGTAGTTACTTCAAAACTTAATTTTGTTGGTGTAAGAATGCCAAGAAATAATATCGTTCAACAACTAATTAAACTAGCTTATACTCCTCTAGCTGCTACAAGTGCTAACATTTCCGAACAACCTGATTCTAAAACAGCAGAAAACGTTCTAGAGTATTTTGAAGGAAAGATTCCTTGTTTAATCGATGGAGGTCCTACAGAATTAGGCAAACCTTCAACAATTCTTGATATTTCAGGTAAAACTCCAAAGATTGTCAGATCAGGTGTAATTTCTGGAGATATGTTAAGAGAAATCATTCCAAAACTTAAGGGAAAGTGAAAAAAGTAAAAAATGTTTAAATAAAATGTTTTTAAGTATCTTATATCATATTACTAGGTGATAAGAATGAGAACTGAAGTTATTTTTTGGGATGTTGATACACAAAGAGATTTTATGGATCCAGATGGCAAATTGTATGTAAAAGGAGCGGAGAATCTTAAAGAAAACTTGGAGAAATTAACTCAGTTTGCGAATATTAATAGAATTCGTATCTTAGGTACTGTAGATTATCATTCTGAAGTAGATCCCGAGATAGAAAAGGACAATCCTGATTTTAATGAAACTTTCCCTCCCCATTGTATGCAGAATGATTCAGGACAAGAGAAGATTTTGGAGACAAGATCAGAGTTAACTAACTGGATAGATCCAATCACATACCCTGAGGAGAAAATCGATCAAATTTTAGAATCTAAAGGACCTATTATTTTTAGAAAAACAACCTTTGATGGCTTCTCAAATCCTAATGTTATAACATTTATTAGTAAAATAAAACCACAAAAAGTAGTAGTTTATGGAGTAGCTATTGATTATTGTGTAAAAACTGCTATAGAAGGTCTATTGAATTTTGGAGATTTAGAGATCTATTTAGTAATCGATGCAATAGAAGGGATTAATGAAGAAAATTCTCTTAAATTAATTGAAGACTGGATACAGAAAGGCATAAAAACTGTCACAACTGAAGCAGTTCTAAAAGGGTATGTCCATGGTTCTTAGAATGTTAGTTGATGCCACCCCTCTTTTAACATATCAGAAACAAAAGAACCAACATATCTAACATCAATACCTATTTCTTCTAACTGCTTACTAACTTCAAAATGATCACTACAAGATTTACACGCATAGACTTCAATTCCCTCATCCAATAACATTCGAATTTCCTCTTGGAATTCTAAATCTTCTAAAATTAATTTCTCTGTAGGTCCCCAAAGAATAACTCTGACTTGATCCATCCAACCTTTGGTTTTGGAGTTGAAAGAATATGGGAAGCTTAGTTCTCTATGAACAACAGAATCTGCACTACTTAAAATCAAAAAAACTTTATTCATAATATCTCTAAAGCTAAGCAGATTTAAATCTGTTAGGATTTATCAGTTTTTTACATAAACAAACTTTGATGTTAATTAGACTGATTCAAACATAAATAAATAAAAACTAGTTAAAAATTTACTAATTTCGTTTCAATAAAAATTTATATGTAACGAATCTTTTTTCTCTTGAAATACATGGATGACTTAATAGCTAAAGCTATAGATAAAGCTGAAAAGGGAGGCGCATCTTTTGCAGAAGTTAGAGTATTTGGTTATAAATATGAAACTGTTTCAACAAGAGATGGACAAATTGAATCTTGTGGGAATTACAATGATAGAGGATATGGTATTAGAGTAATTAAAAATGGTGCCTGGGGATTCGCATCCACTTCTATCATTGATGAAAGCACAGTTGATGAAATTGCACAACTTGCACTTAAAGAAGCAGAAGCTACTAGTAAAGTTCAAAAGAGTAAGATTGAACTAACAGAAGAACCAATAATCAAAGATAAGTATAAAACTCCTTACAAAGTCAATCCTTTCGATATACCAATCGAAGATAAGATTGAGATTCTAAAATTATCTGACCAAATAATTATGGAGAAAGGAAATATAATTAAATCTAGAAGCAACGGGATGAGTTTTTACAACGTTTATTTAGATTATGGAAATTCAGAAGGAACTCGCATAACTCAAGAGGAACTTTTTACAGGAGCTGATGTCTCAGTTATTGCAATTGCAAATGATAACCAATCACGGAGTGAAGGATTATTTGAAATGAGAGGTTATGAATACATCGATAAATTCGATTTTGAAAAAACTTCTGATTATGTCGCTAAAGAAGCAGTATTACTGGCAACAGAAGCTAAGGCTCCAAAAGTACAAAAAACTAACTTCATTTTAGAACCATTTCAACTTGGACTAACTATTCATGAAAGCTGTGGACACCCAACTGAATTAGATAGAGTGTTAGGATGGGAAGCAGATTTTGCTGGAACTAGCTTCTTAACTTTAGATAAACTTGGAACCAATTACAAATATGGTTCAGAGAAAGTTAATCTTATTTGTGATCCTACAATGCCATATGTTTTAGGACATGAAAAGTATGATCATGAAGGAGTAGCTACTAAGAAATTTGATGTTGTTAGAGAAGGAATATTCAAAGGTTACCAATCTGATCGACAAACAGCTAAAATCGTTGGATTAGAACATAGTAACGGAAATGCGAGGATAGCACGATACAACAGAGTTCCTCTTGTTCGTATGAGTAATCTCTATCTTGAATCTGATCCTGAAGGACCAAAAGATTTAGATGAACTGATTTCTGAGACCAATGAAGGAATTTACGGTATTGGATGGAAATCTCATTCTATTGATGATAAAAGAATCAATTTCCAATTTGCTGTACAGATAGCATATGAAATCAAAAATGGCGAACTTGGACAGCCTCTAAAAAATACTATCTATCAAGCTGCAACTCCAGAATTTTGGGGTGGATTAGATATGATGACACAAGAATGGTCAATAGAAGGTCTAGGTCCTTCTTGTGGAAAAGGAGCTCCACACATGCAAGCTATGTGGGTATCTCATGGTGGCCCTTATTCCAGATTTAAGGATGTGAATATCTTTACAGGGTGATATCTATGAGTTTAGAACAACAAAAAGAACTATTGAGTGAATTAATTCAACTTGCACTTAAAAGAGTAAAGGAACTTGGTGCAGAAGGGTATGTTAATGCTAATATTTCTAAACAACATGCAACTAGATTTTCAAATTCAGAAATATTACAGAATTATGTCGATCTTCAAAGAAGCTTCGAATTGACTGTTGTATATAAGAACAAACAAAAATCAACGTCCTACACAAATGATTTCTCAAACGATAGCATACTGAGCTTAGCAGATTATGTAACCAAAGTAGCTAAATTAGTACCACCCGATCCTATGTATCCAGGAATGTTAACAGAAGAACAGAAATTTTCGAAACTTCAATTAAATGATCCAAAAGTTAGAAATATCCAACCAGATAATATTGCTGATAAAATCGAAGGAGCTATAATTGCAGGAGAAGGTATGGATCAAAAGGTTACTGGAGTTTCTGGGAACTTACTTATAGTTGATGGATATAATGTATTCTCGTCATCTGCTGATATAGAACTAGTTTTTCCAGAAACAGGGATAGTAGCAACTCTCAACACACAAGCAATACAAGGGGAAGAAGAAAGTAGATCAAATAGCGATTTTGGAGCTAGATATTTCGATAAACTTGATATGGAGAAAGAATCCAAAGAAGTAGCTGAAAGAGCAGTAAATGGACTAGGTTCAACATCTATAGAACCCGGAGAATACGAAGTTATATTTGATCATCAAGCTGCTTCAACAATTGCTAGAATGACAGGAATGGCTACATCTTCAATGCAACTTATAAGTAGAAGGAGTTTCTTGAATGATCGAATTGGACAACAAGTATTTGATGAAAATATATCTGTAATTCATGAACCTCATAATCAAGATTTGTTAAGTGCTAGACCAATAGATGATGAAGGAATGGCAACTCACGGATTTCCTGTTATTGAAAATGGCGTATTGAAAAATTACTCTTTTTCTAGATTAGATGCATCGAAATTAGGAGCTATACCGAAAGGATGTGGATTTAGTTTCTTTGGACGAACCATTGGATTCCCGTTTGCTATGGTCATGCAACCTGGCGATAAATCAAGAGAACAATTAATTTCAGAGATTGATGATGGTTTACTAATTACAAATTTCCATTATACTAATTTCGTAAACCCACCAATTGGATCAATCACTGGTATGTCAAAAGATGGACTTTTCATAATCAAAAACGGAGAAATTATTGGTTCTGCAAAGAATATGCGATTTACAGATGAAATACCTAGATTTTTGAAAGAGGTTGACGTTGGAAAAGAACTGCGACAACCTGTAGGTATGATGGGTATAGGAAGTATGGTTGCTCCTATAAGATCCAAAAGTTTCAGATTTACAAGTAAAACAGGACACTAATTCTCTTCTTTTCTTTTTTTTATTTCGAACGTATATTTTTCTTCATCAAGCCACGGACATTTTGCACAAGAATCACACGATTCATTGCAATTTCCTCTAGATATGAAAAATCTCACAAATCGCCTTTTTATCTTAGTCCAGAAAGATAGTTCATCAGCTGGTTCTTCACATGAGTTCATTTTTCTAACCTCAAACAAATTGTGCTAATACATGATAAACAATTACCGTTAGTATAATGGTTATTGCTAGTGGATAAAATATACCTACTATTGTTAGTTTCCAGCTCTTAGTCTCAGATTTAATTGTTGCAATCGTAGCAAAACATGGAGCATAAGTTAATTGAAAAAGCAAGAAGGATATAACTTGTGATACTTTCCAAGTCGTAGCTGTTATTCCACCTGGATAAAGTATTGTCAAAGCTGAGATTATAGTTTCTTTTGCCGGTATTCCAAAGATTAACGGAACAGTCATTCTCCAATCAAAGCCAAACAAAGGCATTGTAACTACTTGTAATCCTCTGCCGATATATTCAGCTATTGATAATTTGGTCACTAAAATTGGGCTCATTTGAACATAAAGGAGAACTTCACTTTCAGTAGGTTTGACAAAAGGTACATTACTGAGAAACCATATAAAGAGGGAAGCTATAAAAATAAAAGTTCCAGCTTTCTTAAGGAAGATACCACCTCGTTCCCAAGTTAGATTCATGACATTCTTGAATCTTGGTCTTCTGTAATCTGGTAGTTCTAAGATCAAGGGAATTGGATCTTCATGCTCATAAAAGATTCTAAAGAGAAAAGCTGTTAACAAAACTAGTAATAAGCTAACTCCATAAAGAAGTAACATGATTATTGCTGCTAACCAAGGTTGAAAGAATATACTAGTTAGAAACGCTATAACACCTAATCTCGCAGCACAAGGAATAAAAGAGTTAGCAATAATCATCGTTGTTCTGTCTTTTTTATTTCTGATTGTTCTTGTTGCCATTATACCTGCAACATTACATCCAAATCCCATAATAAGACTTAGAAAAGCTGAACCTTGCATCCCGAATTTACCCATCACTTTATCCATTAAATATGCGGACCTTGCTAAATAACCTGAATCTTCTAGAACTGCAATTAGTGTATAGAAAATCAAGATGATAGGTACAAATAAAAGAACAGCAGTAATTCCTGCTATGATTCCATTAACTAATAGACTATTCAAGAATGGAGGACTATTGATACTAACAAGCGAATTCATTGTCCAATCTGAGAATTGAGTAAAAATCCATTCTAAACCACGTATTATAGGAGATGTAGCATAAAATGTTATTAGGAAAAATACTGCAAATACTGCTATGAGAACAGGATACCCATAGATTTTGTGAATTAGAACTTTATCAATTTTATCACTTACTGTTACTTCAAATGCTTCTCCTCCTTCAGTAACTTCATTTACTATATTATGTAAAGCACCATATTTTCTTTTAGAAATTTCAACAGATGGATCAAATTGTTCTATCCTTGCCAAATTTTCTATTTTTTCTTCAAGATTAGATAAATCAAATTCCTGAGATATTTCTTCCTTTACTAAAGAATCTCCTTCTAGTATTTTGAAAGCTAACCATCTAGTTGGATAACTCAACATGGTTTCTCTTGCTTCAATTTGTTTTGAAATATTATTAATCATAAATTCAATTTTTGGAGGATAGACTACATTCGCAGGATTAAAGTGGTATTTATCTGTATGTAAGGAATCATAGATAAATTTCTTTATTCTCAGAATATCCAAAATATCATATGCACAAACATAAAGAATCGGAACTCCTAGTTTCTCTTGCAGAAGTTGAGTATCAATATCAAGACATTCTTTTTCTGCGATATCTTTCATATTTATAATGATAGCAACGTTTGAGGTCAATTCCATCACTTGAAGTGCTACAAATAAGGTTCTTTCTAATCTTGTAGCATCTGCAATTACACATACTAAATCAGGTTTTTCTTGAACAATATATTGACGAGTAACCAATTCTTCTTCAGATCTAGCAGCAAGAGAGTAAGCACCTGGTAAGTCGATTAATGAGAAATATTCGTCAGAAAGAATAAAATGACCTTCCTTTCTCTCTACTGTTTTTCCAGGCCAATTACCAATATGCTGGTGCGAACCTGTAAGAAGATTGAACAACGAGGATTTACCAACGTTAGGATTACCAAGAAAAGCTATCTTATGTTCAATCGAATGATCGTTATAAATATGTCTTCGCATATGAGTACGAAAATGCATTCTAAATTCTTTTCTAAATCCAGTAAATTGTTTATTCCACTGAGTGCGAAAATGATGACTTATTCTTTGTTTAAATTTGTTAAATTGTTTACGTCTAAAACCTTTTTTTCTCTTTCTTGAAGGTCTTCCTCTTCTATGGTGATGACCACGTTTGTTAGGCATAAAAACAAATCCTAATTCACTTCAATTTTCGCTGCTAATCCCCGCCCTAAAGCTACACGTGTTCCTTTTACTTCTATTATCACTGGACCTGAATCATTCTTAATTACTTTAATTTTTTCCCCATCATGTATCCCCATATCAGCTAGAAACCTGTGAGCTTTACTACCTGCATAGATATGAATGATGGTAAGAACTCCATTCTCATGCATATCAATCAAGTATTTCTTATCAGACATTAATACCCACTTCTAGCCAGCCAGAGAAAATTTGGACGCATCCAAATTTATATGTTGATTGTATTGAGTTCGAGTATCTTATAAGATTATCGTTAGAACCTCTGAAATTTTGGAAAATAAGCAGCTTATCCAAATTATCTGAACAGTTCTAAATTTAGACACAAAAAATGCAACTTGTTTTTAAAACCGAATCAATTTTCCGCAGTATTCGATTGTTTAAGCATCTGATCTTTTTTCAAAAGATTTTCTACTTCTAATCGAAAGAAAGATAATACTTAGAAGAGCAAAAAGAAGAAAAAATTGATTAATACCACCTAAAACTACACTTGCAACACTCCAAATAGCTTGAACTGACCACCCTTCCATACTTATCCATCCAATAAGATGTATTATCGAAAGAATTCCACCTGTACACAGAACAACAATAAAAATAACTTACTGATCTTTAAAAATTAGAGTTACTTTAGGACTATCAAAGAAATCGTTAAAGGTATAACTGGATTTAGAACTTCGCTCTAGTTTTCTTAAAACTTTCTTTCGTAAATTTTTGGGTTTATGTTTTTGTTTGTTAGAAGGCTAGCGTCTGTGCGAAGATTCATATCTTTAAGAATTAAATAGAGCTATTAAATTTATTGCCTTATTTGCAAAAGACAAGAATTTATTGCCTTACACATGTAAATTCCTACCTTCTTGTAAACCCTCTTATTAAATGGGGTTCTTATTAAGAAGGGAGTAGGGATGTTTCCAATGGAGAAAATTACAACTATACAGTTAATTTTCTTTCTGACATATAGGGCAGAAATAAATTGAACCACCAAGATATGCTTTTTTTTCTATCAACGTATCACAATTTGGACATGGAGTTCCAGCTGTTTTACTATAGAGCTTACTTTGATAACCACCATTATTATCAAACAGATCTTTCTCTGTACTTCTTCCTCCCTTAATAGCCATTTCATTGAGTTCCTTTCGAGTAGTATCATAGAGAAGTTTCCTTTCTTCTTTACTTAACGATTTCATTTCTCTAGCAGGATGGATCTTAGCTAAAAAGAAGATATCTTGAATGACTCCATTTCCTATCCCTCGTAAACCTGGTTTAGTTATGAAGAAATACTTTGCACCACATTTTCTTTTTTCTGGAAGAGTATCAATTAACTCATTAAATTTCTCAAAAGCAAATTCCTCAGAAAGAGGATCTAGTTTATCATAGCCAACATGAGGATGTTGATTTATATACTTGGATTCGAATAATCTTACTTCCCCCCATCCTGAAATTGTAACTGTAAAATAAGTACCATCTTCAAATTCGATGAATAGTTGATGTTTTTTTGGTAAGTTCTTATCATTCTCGTGATAGATAATTTTTTGTCCTCCACAGCCTAATGTGAGAATATAATCATCATCCATCTGGATAAAGATTATGTTCCCATTTCCCCAGCTTCTCTGGATTATTTTACCTTTTAATTTGTTAGTAAAAACCTCTCCTTTGTTTTCTTCACCTAATTGGACAGAAGAAGATCCTTGATACTGATGCTCAGGCAGATTATGTTTATCCATTGGAAACAGAAATTTATGTGGTGTGAAACCTCTTATAGCATTTTTTATTTTCTTACCCACAAGTACGTCATTAATCTGTTTTGCTAAAGCTAGTGCTTCTGGAAGTTCAATCATGTGCAAATATTCATGATATTAATATAAAAACCTAACTTGTGGTATTGCTTATTCAAGTTCAAAAATTGGTGCTGATATAGTAATTCTAGTTCCAACGATTGTTCCTAATCTTTTTACAGACTCGATTTGCAGTTGCATTTCATATCTTTCTAACATACTTTGTGTCACCGCTACATCAAGTTTTTTTCTATCCAAAGCTGCTATTTCAAGAATCTCAGTTTTTGCATCTGAAGAGAGTATAATTCCTTCAAACTGCAATTTTATATTTACTTTGTCTCTTCGAGGTTTGGTTACATAAATTTCTACATGTACTTTTTCATCAGTATACTCTAACATTCTTACTATTAAGTTGACAAAAATCCTGTAAAGGTATTCATCTCCCAAAATGATTATGTCCTCCATATGAGTAACTTCTGCTAAGATTTGATTTGCAAAGAAATTCTTAAGATACCCGATACTATAATTGATTACATCTTTGACCTTTTGTTTCGATAAAGGTCTTTCTTCTTGAAGTAACAAATTAATGTTAGCATTTTGAATAAGATAAATAGACCTAACCATTAATTCCCTCATTTTTTCTAATAGTTGTTCAGCTGTCTCTCCTTTCCATTGTTTATCATTCTTGAGTCTTTTGAAAAAATCAAGATAACCAATTTCTGCATGAAGATTATTTAATATGTCGTGTTGGAAAAGTTCGAAGAAAAATCTTCTTTGAGTAGCTACATCAATTAGATCTTGAATATCTCTGCACAAAAGAACAGAATAACTGAAAGATTCTGTTTTTATCAAAGTAGCAGACACATGAAAAGGAATTTCAGTATTATTCTTTGTAATAAATGTAAATTGACCATTTTTAGATCCTTGTTCTAGTGTTTCTTCAAGGAAGGTTTTAAATCTCTTAGATTCTTTCACAAATTTTCTTAATTCTTGTTTTTGAATATTAATTAAAGTCATACCTAAGTATCTAAGAGCTTGAATATTGGAATCCAGAATAACACCATCATTATCTACAACAAAGATCATATCCATGCTTTCTTGGAATATGATATCAAATGTTTCTTGAAATAGTATCGCTTCATCTTCCGGATTCATGAAACAAAACTTCCAACAATATTTTTAGTTCAGATGCGAATAAATATGTTGTGATTTTTCAAATATAAAAAAGTTGGTACGTTAGTACCAAACATCCTTTATTTTCAACCAGTAAGCAGCTATATTTACAACGAAATGTAGCAGAGGTGTGACAATTATCAAAACTATAAAGTAGAACCAGACATGAACTGCCCCCCATGTAAAAGGCAAAGCTAGAAGCACTCCAGTGACCATCCAAGATCCTTGATCATATAAAGGTAAAGCTCCACCAGATTTAATATTCATTCTACGTTTAATAAAAGAACCTGCTAAATCTGCAGCATGGTCCCCTATACTCATAAAGAAACCTACATACCAGGGATAAACAGGATAACCTGTTGGTGTTTCTACATTCCAAGATTCATAGATTACATTGATTTGGAACATATGATATTTAAAGTAACATAAATACCAAACTAAAACGCCTGTAACTGTTCCTGCAATAATTCCAGCAATTATCCCTCTCCAAGTTTTATGATCTCCAAAAACTCTCCTTCCATCTTTCCAATCTTTACCAAAATCAACTGGTGTTCCTAAAAGTGGAATGAATTTGCTAAGATTTGCAAATGCATTACACATTAGAACTGGTAAGCCAAAAAGTAGAGCGTAATAAACTAGGAGAAAAAACTGTTGAGCATCCATGGAATTTGCAATAACTAAGGAAATTTAAGTATTTTGCATCGTATATTTAGTGGTTTGTTATAATAGAAAGAAAACATTAATATTTACCAAACAATTTCACAGTATCATAACACCTTTGAGGTCTCATTCATTGAGTAATAAATCTGGCAGACGAAAAATCGACTATGAATGCAATATTTGCCGAAAAACAAGGATTTTGTTTGTTTTACCTTCACTACACCATAGTGTCGATGAAAGAGGTTACATTGAATACGTAGATATCCATCCTTGTGCAGATGAAAAATTGAATGCGAATATTCTCTATGTGGACAGAAATATGGTTGTGAGGTCTCAAGTTCCTGTCAAGGTTGGGGATGATGTTTCTAAACAAGACATTTCCTCTATGCAAATACCTGTTCCTAAAAGAGTAGATTTTAAAACAGTAAAGCTATCTCTAGAAAAAGATTTCAAAGGTAAAAATATAAAGGAATTTACTATAATTGACAGATTAAGACAAACACGTTTTCAAACTTCAGAAAAAGAAGAGGATTATACTTTAGAAATTTCTTCTGATCTTCAATTTATAGATATAAAAGTTAAGTTAAACAGAAATATTGATCTTGAAATAGCGGAAGATTGGTTAAAACAGATAGCTTCAATTCTCGAGTCTGTAGTGATTCTTGACGAAGAGATGCTTTCATACATGTTATCTTACTTAGATCCAAAAATTCCTACAGGAACGACTGGAGAAACCATTATGGAGCTAGATATGATACTCCATGCTAAAAGTTCATTCCCCTTAGCATCTTTGAAATCGTATGCTTCTTTCAGGAGACAATGGCCATCTATAAAAGATGATCTCTCAGGAAAAGATTTCTTTACTTATGAGAAATTACTAACATATTGTATAGGTAATCAATACAAAACTCTTCTTGACATCTATTTTAAGGCTGAAGAATCAATGAATTTTCTAACATTTATTGATCGAGTAGAAGATCTCTCCATGCTTGGTTTGATAAATATCAAGAAAACTGAGTTCTACACTATTGATGATTAAATTTATTATATTTATAAATCTAATAGCTCTTAATGTTTATAAGATGAAATACACAATGCGGTTTCTCATTCTAATTCATACATACCTTGAAAAACAGAGATAAGTAACTGCAAAAAATTTAAAAAATTCAAAAAAGCTCTCTATTTTAGATGGCTGATAATCCTGCACCTAAAAAAATGTCGCTAGTTGAAGCTATTTCAATGGCAGTTGGAACAATGATTGGTGCAAGCATTTTTTCGATTTTTGGACTCGGAACAGAAATTGCTGGTAAGAATCTTCCGTTCGCTTTTCTTTTATCTGCTTTTTATGCAATGATTGTTGCATATTCCTATGCAAGGATGGGATCCGCAATTAGATCAAATGCTGGACCTATTGCATTTATTTTAAAAGGTATTGGAGATAATATAGTCACTGGTGCCCTTAGTATATTGATATGGATGATAAATGTAGTTTCAATCGCCTTATTCCTAAAAGGTTTTGCAGGATATTTACTGCCACTATTGAATTTTAACTCTACTACATTAAATTTCGCTATTGTTGAAGGGATTTTGATCATTATCTTCACAGCATTAAATTTCTTTGGGAGTAAAGCAGTCGGAAAAGTAGAATTCTTTATTGTTTTAATTAAACTTAGCATTCTGGTAGTTTTTATAATTGCAGGGCTAATAACTTTAAACGTCGGGAATATAATTCCTAGTACAGATAGCTCCCATATATCCGGGACCTTACATGCCTCAGTGATTTTCTTTCTTTCATATATGGGATTTGGTCTCATAACAAACGCTTCAGAAAATATCAAAAATTCCAAGAAAAACGTTCCTAGAGCAATTTATTTGAGCATAATAATTGTGTCTATTGTATATATTTTGGTGGCAATCACTGCTGTGGGTAATCTGTCAATCCAAGATTTAATCGCTGCTCAAGAAAACGCTCTAGCTGAAGCAGCAAAACCATTATTGGGGAATTTTGGTTATTTATTGATATCTATCGGAGCACTCTTCTCCATATCATCGGCATTGAATGCGACAATTTATGGTGGGGCAAATATTGCTTATTCTTTAGCCAAGGATGGAGAATTACCTGAATTTTTTGAAAGAAAAGTATGGTTTAAATCAACAGAAGGATTATATATTACAGCAGGTTTAGCTCTTGTTTTTGCAATAGTTTTTAATGTGGGAGAAATCGCTTCTATCACTAGTTCCATCTTTATCATCATCTATCTCTTCGTTTTAATTTCTCATTTTCGACGTGCGAAGGAGTATAGGGGAAACCGTGTCATCCTTGGAATTAACATCTCAATTCTATCGGTAATTTTCATTGCATCCATGTATTATCAGTTTACTACCCAACAAGTAGCTTTCTATGGAACTATCATCACACTTTTTGTAGCATTAATTGTAGAATACATCTTACGACGCTTCACAGTCAGAGAATTCAAGGTTATTGAAAAAACGATAGAAGAGGATGCCAAAACAATAGAACAGGACGTTAAAAAAATTGTTGAAAAATTATAGATAACTCAGTTACTCAGTAAGGGGAAAAGTATAAAACTTTGACACCTTTTTGACATCCTCGGAGTATTGAGATAGGTAAAGTAGTTTATTTATAGTAGTTTATTAATTAAAATTTGATGAAATATTTAGCTAATAGGATCAATTTATTTCAAGAGTCTGTAATTCGTGAAATGACAAGAAAAGCAATAGAACATGATGCAATAAATCTCTCTCAAGGAATGCCAGACTATTCTCCGCCTTCAATTTTATTAGAAGGTCTAGATGAAGCTTTGAAGGACAATGAACACCAATATTCTGTCACCTATGGGAGAAAAGATTTGAGAGAAAAAATCTCAGAAAAACTTGAAAATTATAATAACATCCTATATGACTCAGAGGATGAAATTACAATAACTTGCGGTGCTAGTGAGGCGATAGCAAGTAGTATCCTAGCTATACTCAATCCTTCAGATGAAATTCTTATCTTTGAACCTTGGTATGAAAATTATGTACCTTTAACGTACCTTAGTGGAGCCAAACCTGTATTCGTACAACTGGGAAATACTAATTTCAACATCGATGAAGAAAAGTTAAAACAAAGTATAACTGATAAAACTAAAGCTATTTTTATTAATACACCTCACAATCCTAGTGGAAAGGTTTTTTCAAAAGAAGAACTTCTTGTTTTATCTGATATTTGTAATGACAATGACTTGATAGCAGTTACTGACGAAATATATGAATATATCATATATGATAATTTAAAACACATAAGTCCTGCAAGTATTGGAGATATGTTTAACAAAACAATAACTATTTCTGGTTTTAGTAAGACTTTTTCTATTACTGGATGGAGGATAGGATATGTTGCAGCTGAGAGGGAACTTATGAGTGGAGTAAGAAAAGTACATGACTACTTAACCATATGCTCACCATCACTCCTTCAGCATGCAGTCTTGAAATCCTTTGAACTAGAAGATGAATATTATATGAATTTAAAGGAGAGATATCAAACCAATAGAGATTATTTAGTAGAAAATTTGAGAAAATTAGGTTTGAATCCAATAGAGCCTAAAGGTGCATATTATCTTTTAGCTGATATTTCAGAATTCGGTAAAAGTGATGCGGAGTTTGCTGATTTTTTGGTAAAGAATCAAGGTGTTGCTACTGTTCCAGGCTCAAGTTTTTTTCAAAAAGGAGATAATAATCAAGATGCTCAAAAATATGTTAGGTTCTCGTTTTCACACAAATTAGAAACTCTTCAAGAAGCTATTGCTCGAATAGAAAATCGATTAAAAGAAAAATGAAAAAAAAGAGATTATCTTTTTCTTCTTCTAATTATAGGTAAAACAGCAATTATAGAGAATAACAGATAATACCAATTATAACCTGATAAAGTCCATGTTCCATTTTCGTCGCTTGGTGTGTTAATCTCTCCATTAATTAATAATGAAGAATTCTCTGGAGCAAATTCCATTTCGAAATGAACAAAATCAACCAAATCAATTGCTAGATTTTGAACGATTCCAGAATTCACATTAATTTCTAGTTCTACTGACCATAACATTGAATCATCAAGGATATTGAAACTTAGTGTCATATAACTACCCGAAATTGAGGTCAATGTATTCTCGATGCCAGGATCATTAAGATCTCGAATATGAGATATATCTTCCATTGATATAATTGTACCATTATAAAGAGTGCAACTCAAAGGATTAGTTAATGTTACCCACAGCACTAATTGACCACGAGTCACATGTGTCCATTCCATCGGATTTCCTTCAAAAAATACGTCGAAGAAGCTAACACTTGGATCAGAGTAATCTCCGCCATAATACTCGAGTGGATTGGTTGGAAACAGGTTATATTCAAAACTAAATACATGACCCACTTCTAATGTGACATTGTTAACTTCCATTCTGTCAATAACACCTGGTTCATAAGTAATTTCAGTATATTTCCAAGAAAGTATAGTTCCTGCACCTAAATTTGGATGAAAGTTAAGAGTATTATCTATAACTACACCTGCATCGTCAATACCAGACTCCCAAATATCAAGTTGACCAAACATTTCTCCAAAATCATCTTCAATAAAGAAGTTAGAACAGATTCCGGTATTATTATTGTATGTAACTTGGAACGAATCTAAATAATCATTGTAAATAGTAACAGTTACATAGTTTCCACCAGATATGTAGTAATCTATTGAAGTAATATTAGGATTAGTAATTGCTCTATATTCTAAGAATTGGGTTATGTTCTCATCTAGTCCAGAAGCAGCATTATGGAATACATAAGGGATAACTAGAAATTGTAAAGCAAAAGAAGGTTCTGTGTTATCATTTATATCATAGAAAGATACTTCATTATAATTTACGAATAATTTCAAAAATTGAGGTGGGTGAGAAGCCTCATAGACTTCATGGTAAAGTTTTGGTAAAGTATCATTGATTTCAAAAGCTAAAACACTACCTTCAAACAAATCTTCTCCAGCTAAAGTTGGTGGATCTGCTGTATTAAACAGAAATTGATCGTATATTCTCCAAGCAATCGTCTCATCATCAAGGCTAGAATGCCAAATTAAACTATGATCAATAGCTTTTGTATTCAGAGGTACTATTGCTCCTAATAAAATTGCTGTAACTACTAAGGAGTAAATTGTTTTTTTTATCATAATATTTGAACCCCCATAGTTCAAGAGAAAATTAAGGCAATTTATCTAATAAAACTATTGTTAACAGCAAGGATGTTGCGATAAATAACAATTTATAAATGTTTAAATTCCAAACGTCTTGAAAATAGATGTCTTCAGATGTAATCTTACAAGTATCTAATTTAACGAAAATCTATGGTAAAGAAATAGATTTGAGAATTAAAACTTTAGGTAGAGAAGTCACTGGTGCTGAGAATGTTTCTTTTAGTGTCAATAAAGGCGAAATTTTTGGATTTTTAGGACCTAATGGTGCAGGAAAAACCACTACTATGCGAGCTATTTTAGATTATTTAAATATTCAAGAAGGAAAGATAACTGTTTTTGGTCTAGACCATCATAAAGATTCTCTTGCTATTAGAAAGAGGATAGGTTATGTCCCCGGTGATATGGCTCTTTATGACAATTTCACAGGTAATGAACTCATAAAATATTATGGTTTTTTTAGACCTGTAGATGAGAAGTTTCTTAAAAAATTGAAAAAAAATTTTAGAGTTGACCTTAGTCTGAAAATTAGAACCTTATCTTCAGGAAACAGACAGCAAGTAGGGGTTATTGCAGCTTTAGCTTCGAAACCTGAACTGCTAATACTTGATGAACCTACATCTGGATTAGATCCTCTCATGACTTCAAAATTCCATCAGATTCTGAAGGAATTACGGAAAGAAGGTACAACTATTTTCTTAAGTTCTCATGATCTTTCTGAAGTGCAAGCAATTTGTGATAGAGTAGCGATTATTAAAGAAGGACAAATTGTCTTAGTTGAAAACATCAAAGATTTAAGAACCAAATTCCTTCAGAATATTCACATTCAATTTTCAAAAGAAAGAATTCCAGAAATATCTTTCTTTGAAGATTTACCATACATTATGAATGTTGAAAAATTAAATGATACTGTATTCAAACTACAATTAAAAGAAAATATCAATGAATTATTAAAAACATTGTCAAAATATAAGATTGAAAGGTTGACAATTGAAGATGCTAATCTTGAGGAGATTTTTCTTCACTACTACCAATAGGTGTCATTATGTTTAGAGTTTATCTAAAAAATCTAAGAAAGAATTGGAAAAGTGGAATCATCCCTCCTTTAATTATGGGATTAATCATACCTCTAATTGCAGGTATTTGGCCTCAATTAAAATCTGCTTCAGAGGTTTTTAAAACCATTTTAGAAAATCCTGCTTACCAAGCTGTTCTAGGTAGTTTAGGTTTGGTAGATATAAGTAAATGGGAGGGGATGTTTTATATGTACATTTTCATCTGGCTTGAGATGATTTTATTATTTATAGTTATTTTCTTTCCTTCTCGAATGATAACAACAGAAGTAGATAAGAAGACTTTAGATATGTCACTAAGCCTTCCAATCCCCAGGTGGAAGTATCTTCTTGAGAAATTCCTTGTTTATTTGACCTATAATCTTCTGTATCCAGTTATTATACTTTTATTAGCATATATATCCACAGTATCACTAGCAGCAACAGGGTATGATGTTACGATTAATTACGTGACATTGACTTATTCAGTAATTGGAGTATGGATGTGGTTTTTTGCTTTAGGTGCTATATCTTTGCTCTGTGGTTCAATTTTCTTGGAATCAAGAAAAGCTCTTTCAGCTTCTGCTGCTATTGTCTTAGGTATGTTCATCATTGTGAGAATAGGTGGTATGGTGGAGAGTGTATCATGGTTACAATATTTGTCAGTATTTCATTATATGGCTGCTGGAAGTATCTATCAACTAGATCCGCTAGTATTTCCTGTTGGAGATTTCTTCATATTATTTGGGATTGGCTTAGTTGCTTTAACTGGAGCATTATTCATATTTCAGAAAAGAGAATTAACCTATTAATCCGTTTTTTCTTCATTGATGTATTTTTTTTCTAGCTTGTTCATTAAAACTATAGTTTCTGAGGAAAAAGAAGGTATATCTTCCCTGTCTTTTAATACAGCTTTATTATACAATTTAAAAAATGAAAAAGGATTTCCGATGTCTCTCAGCATTTCTTCAACAAATGAATTCTTAATAATCAAATTCGTCATATAATACCCTATAGGATTTCCATAGGGAGGGGTAAATTCTCTCAATTCTTCTCCTAGTCTTTCACTTTGGGACATATTTTGAGTAAATTTACGTAAAATTGAATCTAACTTCACGAATGTTTTTGATATATTATCTAATGTTGCTTTAAATTGGGTTTTATATCCCTCATTTAGGAATTTATGACTTGTTTCTTCTATAAAATATTCAATGTCGATATGGTCACCTATTCCTTCTATTTGGATAGTCTCCAATGTTCTGACAATACCTTTATCTTCTTCATTTATTGCATCAACGTCATACTTGCTTAAGTTGTGGCATAGAAGACCATGTACCTCATGTGAAACTTTTGAAACAAACGCTTCAGTTTCTGTTGTATAGATAGGATCTACTGTAATTGTGTTTTCAGACTGTTCTTCTATATCAGGATCAACAATTGAAACAGTTATTTCTTCTGTAAATTCTTTAAAAGGTAATAGTGAAGAAACTCTTGTAATAATAGCGTCTTCAATTCTACTCCAATCTTTTCTGAGAGCTGTTACATCTTCTTCATATTTCCTTATTTCAAATCTATTTTCCTTCTTTAAGTTATCAAAATCTGTGAGATTAAGTATTATTTTCATGATATAATATTCACCTTTTATTTACCCTTATAATCCTAGTTGGCTTTTCAACAAATCAGTATCTGTAGTAGGTCTCTGACAAGAAAATTGTTCGCAAACATAAGCTGTTGTCTTGTTCTTTTGAGTTTTAAATTCTTTCAGATGATTCAGAACATTTTCTATCTTTTCAGTTTCTTCTGTATTTTTATAGATAACCACTTTATTGGGGATGAATTCTGTATTCAAAACATTTAGTATTTCTTTATGATTATCATCAGTCAATTTTCCGACTAGAACCACTTCATATGCTGGACCTATTGCATAATCCAAGCTTGAAATAAGGAAAGCAAATGCAGAAGGAGCTTTAGAGACTTGTTTTGCAAAGACAGCCATCAAGGCAGCTGCTTTTTCTTCCAAGTCAGGTAGAGAGAATATACGACTTAATTTCAAAAGATTCAACATCATTACAGAATTTCCAGAAGGTATAGCTCCATCATAGGTCAATTTTTCTCTAACTAGAAGTTTTTCACCATCATCAGGAGTAAAATAAAATCCTCCATTTTGTTCATCCCAAAAATGTTTAATAACAGTTCTGTTCAAGTTAAGAGCTTTTTCAAGATAATCTACAGTAAAACTAGTTTCATATAATTCAAGTAGTCCCCAAATTAAGAGAGCATAATCATCAAGATTTGCAGGAATTGCAGCTTCTTCTCTGAATCTGTGAATCAATCTTCCTTGGGAATTCATGAGCTTAGAAAAAATAAACTCAACTGCTTTTTTAGCTGCTTCTTCATATTGAGGTAAATCAAATACTCGTGCTGCTTTAGCTAAAGCTGTAATCATCAAGCCATTCCAATCTGTTAAAATTTTATCATCTTTTAGAGGATGAATTCTCTTTTCTCTTGTTTCAAATAATTTTCTCCTAATATCCTCCAATTTGCTTTTCTCATCGGAAGATGGAAATCCTTTGAGATGGAGAATATTATTTCCTGTTTTTTCTTTTGTAGCTTCTTCTAGATAATTACCTTCTTCTTCTAAATAGAAGTATTTTGTAAAGAGTTTGAATTCATCTTCTGATAAAAGATCCTTGATTTCTTGTTTTTTCCAAACATAGAATTTACCTTCTACTCCTTCGCTATCTGCATCTTCAGCAGAATAAAAAGCACCAGTTAGAGAGGTCATATCTCTAAGTACATACTTTAAAATTGCTTGAGCAGTTTGTTTATATGTTGATTTTTTTGTTGCTTGATAGGCTTCTATGTAAGCAATAGTTAACATTGCCTGATCATATAACATCTTTTCAAAATGTGGAACTAACCATTCCCTATCAGTAGAATAACGATGGAAACCAAATCCTATGTGGTCAAAAACACCTCCTAGATACATTTTTTGTAAAGTCGTTTCAATCATTGAAAGAGCTAATTTGTCACCAAACCTTTTCCAATACCTTAGCAAAAAAATCAGATTATGTGGACTTGGAAATTTTGGAGCAGTTGCAAAACCGCCTAGCTTCTCATCAAATCTATTCTCTAACTCATCAAATGCTCGAATAATCAGTTCATCTCCATTGTATTCAGTTTGATAAGGACTAGCTGCTTTTTGTAGAACATCTATTATTTTTTCAGCTGTTTCAATAATTTCAGTCCTTTTTTCTTTCCATACAGAAGAAATCTGATCTAAGATCTCTAGCAAACCAGTCATACCAAAACGACTTGTTTTTGGGAAATATGTTCCTGCAAAGAAAGGTTGTTTTTCTGATGTCATAAAAATTGTTAATGGCCAACCTCCTCTACCACTAGTAATTTGTGCTACATTCATGTAAATACTGTCGATGTCAGGTCTTTCTTCACGATCGACTTTTATTGCTATAAAATTATCATTTAATTTCTTCGCTACTTCCTCGTCCTCAAAAGATTCTTTTTCCATAACATGACACCAATGACATGTTGAATATCCTATAGACAAAAAAATAGGTTTATTTTCATTTTTTGCTTTTTGAAAAGCTTCTTCCCCCCAAGGAAACCAATTCACGGGATTATAAGCATGTTGGAGGAGATAAGGACTTTTCTCCTTAACTAAATTATTAGCTTTTTTTGAAGATTGATTTGATTCGCTCATTGTTGAAAAAACAAAGATAACGATACTTTTTAAATTCTAGCTATTACTCACTTTACAATTTTAAACCAAGTTTTTATCTAACAATAAATATTAAAGGCTGTTTCCATAGTTTAAGTAAATGAATCTATTTTGTAGTTTCACTAGAAAGAGGTTCCAAGTTAATAGAAACTGTGTTCATTCCAATTTTGGCAGTTTTGATAATAGTAATATTAAAAACAAAATTCTGTTAAACTTTAGAAGACCAAATAATAAAAATCTTATACTCATTATTGTCTAAAGGTTCTATGAATTACCTTCCAACCCAGAGAACTTTAACTTATATATTTTTTACCTTACTTCTCATTTCTACCTGTGTTGTTCAAGGTATTTATCAAATTAATAACACAAAACACGAGTATTTTCTTGAATTAGTCAAGATAGATCAAACAGACTCAATTGGAAGTTTTGGAGGTTTTAATTTGTTTGTAATTGAACGCCATGATGCGGTTACTTGGAATATAATTAACAGGACTCTAGTCATATCTGACTTGAAAGGTAATCTCTATTTCTCTAAGGAGATAGAAACAGGAGGACCATTAGCTAATTATGCAGCAGAATTCATCAATTCCACAACCATCTTGTATGGAGATACAGAAGGAGCATGTCTATTTAATATTGAAACTAACACTACTCAACATTTAAATTTCAATGGACATCACGATTATGAGAAAAATTATGCGAATAATACCTATTTTGCTTTATCTGGAGAAAATATTGAAATAAACAATGATGTATATCTATTTGATAGAATTATTGAATTTTCTGAAAATGGAACAGAACTCTGGAATGTAAATAGTACAAGTTTTGTTAATTATACACAGTGGTGCCCTTATGAGGATATGGAAGGTTCTTATAGAGACGTGACCCATTCAAACACAGTTTTCTACGACGAAGATGAAGATTGTATTTATTTAAACTCCAGAAATCTTAATACATTTTATAAAATTGATCATAAAACTGGTGAACTTCTTTGGAGTCTTGGAGAATATAGTAATTTTACACTATTTGATCTGAATGGAAATGAAAAAGATATTCTTTTTTACCATGCTCATGCTTTGGAGAAAATAGCTGACAACAAATTCATGCTTTTCGATAATGATGAACATAATCAAACAAATGTTTTGAATCATCATTCCAGATTGTTGGAAATAACAATTGATATAGATAAAAAATATGCTAACGTTTCATGGGAATGGATTAGTCCTGTGGAGTATTTCAGGGGGTGGTGGGGAGATAGTGACCTTTTACCTAATAATAATCGGATGGGAGTTTTCAAATCAGCTTGTTTAGTGGAAGTAAATGAGACTGGAGATATAGTCTGGGAATATGATTTCAAAGCAACTGGTTCTAACACTTACTCAATTTACAAGGCAGAAAGATTTTGTTCATCACCTATAGTATCAGAACCAATTTTTGTAGATGAAGGAGAAGGTAGTTATTTAGAATGGAATATATGGTATAACTATAGATCGAAAACAGACTTTACAGGAAAATATCACATAATGGTTGATGATGAAGAAGTAGGAATAGGGTCAGTTGTTTTCCCTAAATATTGGCAATCTGTACAAGTAAGATATAATATAACTGAAGCTTATTTAGAAGCACACGAAATTTCTTTAATCGTTGAGGATGAAGGGGGACATCTTTCTAATATAACAGATCGTTTTGCCCCAATCGGATCTCTATCATATGAGTCAATTAACAGATCTGGACTAATTTTAGGTCTCTCCTTAGGTTTAGGGATTCCCTTTTTAGCAGCTATTATTACAATCATTTGGATGAAGCTAATCAAAAAGAAACCTTTATTGAAAAAGAAAATTAAATGAATTTCAATACTAGCCAAAAGAATAAAAAATAGTAGAAATGTCTGATAGATAATGGATTTATTACTAAGTTTTAAGCTTATTAGAAAGCAAAGGATTTTCTCAATTCTTGCTTGTCTTCTTATTCTAACTAGTATAAGTCCAAAAATAACTATGGAAGCTAAAAATAGTTCTTCTCACAATGCTGATATACATTCTACAATATCTAATGAAGCATTTGAAGGATATAATTTATTTGTTTTAGAAAGATGCAGTTCTCAAGGTCTTATACCAAAAAACCGTACTTTATTGATAACAGATTTGGAAGGTAAGATATATTTAAGTAAAGAATTTGGCAGTGAAGCAAATTTAGATTTTTTTGGTGACGAGTTTATTAATTCAACTACGCTTCTTTATGGAGATGAAACTGGAGCAAAATTATGGAATATCGAAACCAACTATACCCAAGAACTTTCTATGTATGGCCATCATGATTATGAGAGAAATTATGCTAATAATTCTTATTTTGCAATTAGTAAATATGTTATAAATATAGAAGGAACGGATCATCTTTTTGATGTTATAAGAGAATATACAGAAGATGGATCTGTTATATGGCAGTTGGATACAAGAGATTTCGTTTCTCAAGAACAATGGTGCCCTTATCACGATATGGTAGAGACTGCTAGAGATGTTACGCATACAAATACTGTATTCTATGATGAAGATGAGGATGTAATCTATATTTGTTGTAGAACTCTTAATACCATATACAAAATTGATCATAAAACAAAAAATATCATTTGGTCGTTAGGTGAGTATGGTGATTTTAGATTATTTGATAAGTATGATAAAGAGATAGATGTAATGTTTTATCATGCACATGCTCTAGAAAAAATTAGCCCAGACACTTTTGTAATTTTTGATAATGATGAACACAATCAAACCGATAATATTCATAAACATTCTAGACTACTTGAATTCAAAATTGATACTGATAGGATGTTCGCTAATGTTACATGGGATTGGATAGGTTCAGAAGATTACTTTACAGGTTGGTATGGAGATTGTGATTTATTACCCAATAATAATAGATTAGGAGTTTTTGGCACTCCTTGGCATCCTGGTACAAGTATAGGGGCTCGTTTAGTTGAAGTAAATCATGCTGGAGATATAGTATGGGAAATGGATTTTGATAAAGAAGGATTAGATTGTTTTGCTGTGTATAAAATTGAACGATTTCATTTTGCACCAATCGTCTCTGAACCTATGATAACAGATTTAGGAACTGATGGGAGCTTAGTAGAGTGGGATGTTTGGTATAATTTTAGATCTACAACCACATTCCAAGGCAGATATTATATTTCTGTGAATGATGAATTAGTAGAGACAGGTAATATTGATTTTCCAAAATATTGGCAACCTAAACATATCAGTTACTATCTCAATGAGACTGATTCAGACTTAGAAGAAATTAGTTTGGTGGTTGAAGACGAAGGTGGACATCTTTCTAATGAATCAGATAGATACAGCTCAACTGGGAAATTAGTATTTAATTTCGATTCAAAACTTGGTCTCATATTAGGACTAACTATTGGATTAGGAGCACCTGTTATCATAGGAATCATCGTGATTGCATGGTTAAAAACAGGTTTAAATAAGTTGATTTTACAGAAGAATAAGTCTACATAAAAATTAAAAATATGCTTTCTTTTTAAGAAGTAATGATAAGCATAACCATCAAATTTTCTCGTAAACTAAAGAAGATGATTATGCTCTTTCTCATAATCTTTAATTTATTTATTTTAGCAGTAAATAATCCAGCAACAGCTATTACAAAGCATATTACACTCGAAGCTATTCTTGAGTATAATGATGTTAATCGGAGATTTGATGGATATAACCTATTTATAGTAGAGGAACGAAACTCATTTGATTGGTCAAACAGAAATAGAACGTTATTAGTTACAGATATGGATGGTAATATCTTTTTTGAAAGACAATTAGGTACTACAAGTGTTTTTGTTGATTATGTTGCAGAATTCATTGATTCTAGAACAATTATGTATGGTGAAGACAATGGTATACATCTATGGAATCTTGAAACAGATAAGACTACTCATTTAGATATCGAGGGTCACCATGATTATGAGAAGAATAACATAAGAGACACATATTTCTCTGTATTTGGATTTCTAGAAGTAATAAATAATGTAAGTTATATTTTCGATTTTATTAAGGAGATAGATGTATCTGGAACTACAAGATGGAACATTAGAACAGATAATATCCTAACTACAGATCAATGGTGTCCTTATGAGGATATGTTAAATGAAGCTAGAGATATTTCTCATGTCAACACTCTTTTTTATGATGAAAGCGATGATTCGCTCTATATTAATATTAGAAATGTTAACACTTTTTACAAGATAGATATTGAGACTAATACCATAGTTTGGGGATTAGGAAAATATGGTAACTTCACTTTATATGATATAAATGGGCAACAGAGAGATTCATTATTTTATCATGCACACGCACTTGAAAAAATCAACAACAACACTTTCATATTATTTGATAACGATTTTCATAATGAAACAAAAGCAACCAATCACCAATCCCGACTATTAGAAATAACAATCGATGAGGATAAGATGCAAGCAAATGTCACTTGGGATTGGAAAGCAACTGAGCAGTATTACAGCGAGATTTGGGGGGATTGCAATGTACTACCTAATAATAACAGACTAGGTGTTTTTGGAACGCATGAACATCTTAATACAGATTTAGGAGCAAGGTTAGTAGAAGTAGATTATAATGGCAATATCGTATGGGAGATGTCTTTTCCTCGACAAAATGAATCAACTATTGGAGTTTATGAAATTCAAAGATTACATTTTAAACCAATTGTATCAAAACCAATTTTTGTTGATGAAGGAGAAGGTAATGGCTATTTGGAATGGGAAGTAAGATATAATTTTAATTTAAACACAGAATTTGAAGGCAAATATTATATTAACATTGATGGTGTAGATGTCGTATCAGATCAGATAATTTTCCCTAGATATTGGCAGAGTAAGAAAATAGCTTATTCTACTGATCTTGCCAGTTTAGAAAATCATAACATACAACTAGTTGTTGAAGATGAAGCAGGTCACATGTCAAACTCCACAAGCTATTTCTCTCCAATTAACAAGATTTCATTAAATGCAAATACAGATAATCTATCACTTTCATTTGGTTTTTCTTTTGTAGGTATTACACTTATTGCTATTACTTCTTATACCTTTGTGCATATCTTAAAAATAAGTAAAAAGAGATGAGAAATTTCTCTAATTATCTTCAACAGTAGGGATATTATCTTCTCTAACCTCAGGTTTAGGAGGACCTAAAGATGGTCTTGGTGCTGGACCTGTAGGAGCTTCTACAGTTGGAGGAGGAGGAGCTTTTCTAGCAATTGGTGCTATATATTGTATCTGGTTTTTGAATCTTTTCAGTCCTAGAAACAGGAACATATATCCAACTAATGAAATCAATAAATAGCTTATATCAAGAAATACTAAACATACAGCTATTATGTTTATGACTGAGCTTACAATAATCAAAAAAGAGGTATCTTTTATTATTTCTATCCTAAGACCATATTTTTTCAAAATTTTATGAAATGAGATAAATGCTAAACTCAGGAAAATATTTGCTATAATTGTTGAAAGTATCCAACCAAAGCTTGGTATAATATAACTTATGGAAACAAAAAATATATAGAGATATAAATATGTATAAACTTTTTTCGCATCAATCAGTACAGCATCTATTTTTGCTAAAGACCAGAAATTCTTGCTTATTTCATAGATTTTATACAAGAATAGAACCATAGTTGCGATAAATACTATAGAAAATATAACAGTGAAAGCAGCCAATAAACCTGCAGCAATAGAAATCCATGTTAATTGCTGTCCTAGCAAAGAGACAAGTGTATAAATATCAGGTGCTAGGTAAATTATGTTGTTTATTTCAATAGGATAAAATAATTGACTCAATAAAGTGAATATAACCATCAATACAGCTGAACTGAAAGCTAGTGCTGGAATAATTGAGATTAGATTATTAGAGCATCTTTCTAGATTTAATTTAATTTCATCTAAAGCTAGTTTAGTATCAGTTGTTTCCATTTCCTTCAAGAAAATTAGTATAGGGAATATAAAAAATTATGCCTAGTATAAGATTAGCTTCCTGATTCTTTATACTCATCTATAAAAGCAAATTCCTCGAAACTCTTTCTTGAAGAACGTTTTGTTTCAGATTCTCGATGTTTCTCGCCTAAATGTGAAAAATCATCAGAGTGTTTTCCCACTGCTATTACTGTAATTAAACGCATTTTTTCTGGTATCTTAAGAATCTTTTTTGCTAAAGCTTCATTAAAACCAGCCATTGCATGAGCTACAAGACCATGATCAACAATAGCAAGCATCAAGTGTGCGGTTGCCATTCCAGTTCCAAACAAATAATATTCTCTTTCCCCCACATTACATCCAAATTCCTTGTTGCTGAAAACCGCAATGATCATCGAAGCTTTTTTAGCCCAATAATTACCACCTGAAAGTGCTTCATGTAACTTTGTTAATGAAGAATTACTTCTTACAAAAACGAATCTCCAAGGTTGTTTGTTTGCACAAGAAGCAGCTCGAGATGCTTTATAAGCAATATCTTGAATAAATTCATCGGTTATTTCAACTGATTCAAGAGCACGATAAGCTTTTCTTTTTTCTATTACCTCACTAAGTTCCATCTCATCTCCTCAAATTTGCAATTCCAGTAAGGAGTTTTTAACATCTTGACTATGTCCAAAAACATTGACTTTACTCCATGTCTTAGCTATTTTACCTTCCGGATTTATTAGATAAGTTACTCTTTTAACTGGTAAAATAAGTTTACCTAAGAAAGAATTATTTCTTGCTTGATAAGCTTCAATAACATCTAAATTTTCATCACTTAATAATAGAATAGAAAGGTCTTTTTTTTGTATGAATTTTAAATGGCTTTCAGGTGAATCTGCACTTATCCCAATAATCACTGAATTAAGATCACCAAAAGCTTTGTAGTTATCTGTAAAGTCGCATGCTTCGTGAGTACATCCTGGACTCTGGTCTTTTGGATAGAAATAAAGAACAACCCATTTTCCTTTAAATTTACTTAGACAAATTTCCTGTTTCGCCTCATTTGGTAAACAAAATTCTGGAGCTGTTTCTCCTATTTTTAACATTGTTTCACCTAGTTAATGTTTAGTTCAATCAATAGATCTTTTACTTCTTCTACATGTCCTTGAACTTTGACTTTATCCCATATATTCTCAATTTTTCCTTCTGGATTAATCAAGAATGTGCTTCTTTGAGTGCCCATATATTCTTTTCCATACATTTTCTTTGATACCCATACACCATATTTTTCGATTACTCTATGTTCTGGATCGCTTAATAGAGTAATCTTGAGATCATGTTTATCAATAAATTTACCTATTTTTGCTTCTGGATCATTACTAATACCTAAGACAGTTGCATTATTGGTTGTAAATTCATCAACACTAGCTGTAAAGTCACAAGCTTCAGTTGTACATCCTGGGGTATCAGCTTTAGGGTAAAAGTAAACAACAACCCATTGCCCTTTGAAATCTTTTAAACTAACTTTCTCACCATTCCTATCACTAAGAGTGAAATCTGGTGCTTTATCTCCTTCTTTCAACATATTAATCACTTATAGTTCTCTACCTTTTTCTCTTTCTTTTCGTATAAATTCTGTCACTTCATCAAAGTTTGGTATAGTAGATATTTCATACACTTTCATGAATAAAACTTCTTTGTCTTTAGCTACTAAAACATTAGCTCGTTTCGAAACACCTTTCTCAGGGAGGAATAAATCTAATGTTTTAGATACTTCACCGTGAGGCCAAAAATCAGAAATCAACCTTGTCTCAGAAACACCAATTGACTTAGCCCAAGCTTTTTTGGAAGGAACAGTATCTACACTGACACCTACAGCTATAACACCTAGACTACTAAATTCGTCCTTATAATCCTCTAAGGATTGCATTTGTCTTGTACAAACGCCTGTCCAAGCAAGAGGGTGGAAAGACAGTAACACCATCTTATCTTTAATGTCATAGAGATTGAATTCTTCATTATTATGATCTTTTAGAGTAAAATTGGGTATTTTATCTCCTACCTTCATTTTTAACACTATAATAAGTTTGTTTTTGTAGAATTTAAAGTCTAGTTTCTAACAAAAAAGTCTGGATAACATCTCAGTATTAAAGATTTGAAAACATAAGCTGAAACACAATAAACTTTAAATGTATTTGTTACTAAATTTTATCGTATTAACGATGCCAACACAACCTGGAAGAATATTCAAAGTCGTTCTGATTGGAGACGGAGCAGTCGGAAAAACAAGCTTACGGCGAAACTATTTAGGAAAAGCATTTAGAGAAAATTATTTGATGACAATTGGAGCAGATTTTTCCGTTAAGCAAGTGCCGTATGAAGATTATATAGTCAGTTTACAAATTTGGGATCTTGCAGGACAACCAAGGTTTTCAGAAGTGAGAGGTGCTTACTATGCTAATTCTTATGGTGCAATGGTTGTGTTCGACGTAACTCGTCCTAATACTTTTACAAATATAGACTATTGGATCAATGAAATGATCAAATATAATAACAATAAATTAATTCCTCTCTTGATTGTAGGAAACAAAACTGATCTAAGAGGAACAACTCCAGATGAAGTACAAGTAGATAGAACTTCAGCTATGACTTATGCGCAAGTACTGAGTGAATGGGGAGGAATAAAGGTAGAGTATATTGAAACATCAGCAAAATCAGGACAAAATGTCAACTCTTCTTTTGAGAGGTTAATTGATAAAATATACTATCAGATGGGATTATAAGAAAGAGAACTATTTTTTCTTCAATCTGATTACATTCTTTTTAACTAGAATATAAAATACAAGACCAACAACTCCAACAACACCGATACTTATGCCAACCGATATGCGTATTATTTCTTCTTTATACATAGGATGATCAGTGATTAAGAGAGGATCGGTCCCAGCTCGAACCTCATGACCGTCTGAAAAATCGTCTTCGTCAGTGTCCCACTTTGTAGGAATTGTACCATATTTATATTCATCCTTGTTAGTTAAGCCATCATTATCTGGATCATCGTTCTTATCAGAAGGATCTAAGGGGTTAAAATTGTATTTAGTTTCCCACCCATCAGGCATGGAATCTTCGTCAGTATCGGGATTGGTCGGGTCTGTGAAGTAAACGTAAATCTCTTTACCATCCCACAATGTGTCCCCGTCAGTATCTTTTAAGGTTGGATCACAATGGTAAGTATGATACTCTACACCGTCCATAACACCGTCTGCGTCAGTATCATTATTCAATGGGCTGGTAAAACACACTTTAACTTCATCACCATCAGAAAGGAGGTCGTTATCTGAATCTGCATTAAGAGGTTTGGTAAACTCTTCAAATTCTTCAAAATTCAGCAATCCATCATCATCAGGATCTTCTTCCGCATCATCAACTAGAGGATTGAGCCCATTAAGTGCTTCCCAGCCATCTGGCATGGTGTCCCCGTCTGAATCGCTCTTTTTTGGGTTTGTACCGTAAATATTGATTTCTGCACCATCACTTAAACCGTCTAAATCCGAATCTTTTGTATTAGGATTCGTATGATAGATTTGTATCTCTTCTGCATCTGTTAAACCGTCAAAATCCGAATCTACGCTCAATGGATTCGTGAAATAAACATAGACTTCTTCTCCATCTAATAAGGTGTCTCCATCAGTGTCGTTATCATAGACATTTGTATGATAAATATATTGTTCCTTTATATCATCTAAACCGTCTAAATCAGAATCGGTAAACTGGATTGGATAAGGATCATAATATAATGAACCTCCTTGTTCTTCAGCAATAAAGTATACTCCTTCACCTGTATAATTTGAATAATAATTTCCAATATTTGTGTTTATATCATACCATGTGCTATTAATTCCTCTATCATAAGCTTGAGAGTAATAGTGTGTCCAATGGGTGTTGTACCAGGAGTTTTCTATGAAATAATTATGATGAAAAGTGTTGTTTGCTGAAGGAAAGTCAAAATCAGACCAACTAGCACTTATACCATACGAACTACACCTCAACATGATATTTTCTGTTACTAGAGTTTCACTTACTACATACAAATAGATACCTCTTCCAGTTTCAATCATAGTGTTATACTTAATCAGTAAATCGCTACAATAGATAACAGATAATCCAAAATCTTGGTAATAACTATTTGAACCAATTTTTGAGATAGTGTTATTAAAAATTAAAGTATGATGACTATTATACAAGTATATTCCATAATCGGAACCGTAATCTACTGAATTATTAAAGATATATGAATTAGGACAAGAATAAATAGATATGGGTTCAGTATTAAAGCCACATTTATTACTACTTAGGTTCAAATTTTCACAGCTTTGTATGTTTATTCCAGCAAAATTATTTTCACAAATATTAGTTGAAATAGTAATATTATTTGCATATACTGTAATAATTCCTGTCCCTCCTAAGATGTTGTTACAGATATTATTTTCAATTTTCGCTGTCCCAGGAGCTATTGTATGTATTAAGATTCCATACTCATAAGCATCAATTAAACAATTTCTGATAATAAAATGTACGGAAGTATAACAGATATAAATTCCAATATCAAAATCAGTAATTATCTTGAGATTTTCTATAATAAAAGGGCTCGATTCAGAACCATTACCGGGAAAACCATACAAGTCAAAAGCAGAATTATTTGTTATAGAGATTGCGTTTGAAGTGACATAATTGATATGTAAATCTTCTTGTGTATTTATAGCTGCTGTAATATTTTTTTGTGTTATCAAAGAAGAATTAAATAATACTATGAAAATTGCTAAGATTAGTAGTTTGTTATGAAATATGTTTTTAACCATTTATTACCACCATATCTTATAGAACAACTTAGTTTACTATTTCTTATTTCCTATGTATCTTGAATCGTAAGCACTTTTAACTATTTTTGTTTCAACGCTTAAAAAATTATTTAGCTGATTTTGAAACTTGATCTACATCAGGTTCTGAAGATCTTAATGTTCTTACAAATAAAACTAGAAGTCCCAATCCTGCAGCAGTAGCTAACGCTACCCACAGTACTGTGAAAAACGGTAGAGTAATTGCTGCCATTTTACTTCAACAAACCTTTTATTCAAGAAATAAAATAAAATGGTCATTTAAAAAATTATTCCACATCAAAACATGAGTTTCTACGAAACCTTTAAAAATAGGAAAAGTTTAAAAAGTGTTCCTAAAGTGCCAAATATTGCGGTTAGAAGAGGAATTAAGAAAAAAGAAAAGAAAAAATTCAACAACTACTCACATCATACTCTGGAACTGCTTCTGGAGGATAAAGTTTTGATACTACATACTTCCTTAACTCTTCAGCAAAGAAAATAGGTAGAACTGTCGAAAGGATCATACCCCAATTAACAAGCGAAAGTGGAGTAGTTTTAATGAATTGATTCAAGAATGGGACATAAACAGCTGCTAGTATAAGAACAAGTCCTACAAATATAGCTCCAAAAAGAGCTTTGTTCTTAAATATTTTCTTAGAAAAAGCAGAACTATCTAGACTAGTTGAGAGAGAATTAAAGAACTGATAGATAACCAACGAGATGAAAACCATAGTTTGAGCTCTTCTCAAAGCATCTTCTCTATTAGGATTAGATAAAGCTAAATC
>CAZJUB010000005.1:0-76318 GCA_964549075.1 uncultured archaeon
TCTTAAATATATTTCAGCTACAGGATGATTTATCTCAACAGCTTGAGGAAAGTCAATAATTGTAACCTCCTCTGTGTTTTCGTTAAATATGATATTATATTCAGTTAGATCAGCATGAACTATTCCGTATTCTTGGTAAAGAGTTTTTGCAAATTCTATAATTTTTTCTAAAACTTTTATTGGTTTTTTAATCTCATGAACATTTATTAGTTCTATCCCTTCTACTACACTTAAAACTAAGATGTGTCTATTATAACCTTTAACTTCTGGAATAGGTAGGTTTTGATCCTGAAGTTTAGTTAAAATGTCATATTCTCTTTTAGCTGAAATTGCTGAGATTGAAAAGATAGAATAATGGAATTTACCTTCAAGAAAATCTCTTTTTCTTTTTATATTCTGAAAGCTTGCTCTACCTGTTCTATTAATTTTGAGCATTATCTCATTGTTATCAAAATCAATAGCATAATAAATATCACTTTCTTTTCCAACACCTCTTGAATTTCCAACACCATACACAATTCTCTTATTATATAATGTATTTAATGCTAAAGCGTCAAAACCAGAGAGTGTTAGAGTATAACCGATAAAACCACCAGACCATCTTCGTATAAGTTTTAACTTGTTAAGTTTTGATAGAATGAGGTCAACATCCTTATCGCGATATTTTGAATAGGAAACAATCTTGTCTATAGGCGCATATTCACCTTTACGTAGGAGAGTTTCTATCATATTCAGAACCCTAAAGTCCATATTAGATAAATCTTTAAGAACTCTGGCTCCACGTAAGGTTATAGGCATCAATATGGTGTAAGAGTAGCACTTAAAATTCTTTTCTTTTAATATGTTATTTAGATGAATAAAAAAATCGAAGCTACAAAACGTTACAATGAAACAGCTAAATTATATGATAAACGTTACGGAGATATTCAAATAAGAAAGTACCAAGAAGTGATACCTGAAATTACTATAAGTGATACAGATCTAATTATAGATGTAGGAGGAGGGACAGGTCTTTTATCAGATTACCTGCAGAATAATTCAAAAAACATTTTCATCTGTGATTTATCTTTTGAAATGCTTAAAGAAGGGAAAAGAAAAAACAAGGAAGGACATTTTATATGTGCAGATAGTGAAGCGCTTCCATTTAGAAATGATTGTTGTGAACTAGTTTGTTATTTCTCGGTTTTTCAGAATTTAGAATCACCGGATCTATCCTTATCTGAAGGATATAGATCACTAAAACCAAAAGGAAGAATTATAGTAACTGTGCTCTCAAAACTATTCACACAAGAAATTCTGGAAGAAATGTTAAACAAGAATGAATTTGTTATCGAGAAAAGTTGTAAACTAGCAGTAGAAGATTTTGCTTTTATAGGGAAAAAGAAGTAAAACTAAACAATATTTAGTATTATTTTTTTCACTTTCGTCTTGCAAACTTTTCTTACCCCATGTGCACCAGGTTCATATCTTGAATCTAGCACACCAGCTCTTTCCAGATATTTGATTTGAGCAGAAGTATTTGCTTCTGTTTGTTTCATTCTTTTTGCTATGCTAGAAATGTCCATCTCTTTATCCATTAAAAGCTTCACAATATTATACCTTGTTTCAGATGATAATGCTTTTGCAAGATTTATTATCTGTTTTTGTTCGCTTAATTCTAATATTTCAGTCATCTATGTACCACCCCATAAATTCAACTTATATTAGAATAATGATTATTTAAATATAATGCTTGGTAAACAAAAAAGCGAGTAAAAGATTTATAAAGCATTAATGTATTAAGAGTCTCTCTTTAATTTATTTTATTATCACTTAATAAGTCAAGTATTTTCTTTAGTATCTGTGTGATATTCTTCCACACTAATAGTTAAATCTAAATAGGGTTTTGAGTGAATCATCTAAAACTAGGCGAAATAGGCTGGAATCCTCATGAGCTCTATCATTGATACCATTGATGAAAAAATCACTAAACTTGAAGATGAGATTAGAAATACACAGAAAAACAAAGCTACCGAGAAACATATCGGGATTCTAAAATCTAAAATTGCTAAGTTAAGAAGGCAGAAATTAGAACAACAAGCTTTATCAAAATCTGGAACAAGTTATGGTTTCGATATTAAAAAAGCAGGTGATGGTTCTGCGGTTTTAATAGGATTTCCATCGACTGGGAAATCAACAATACTTACCAAGATTACTAGTAAAAAATCGAAAATAGGTGATTATGCATTCACTACCACTTCTGCAATACCAGGGATATTGGAACACAGAGGTGCGCAAATTCAGATAATTGATTTACCAGGAATAATAGTAGACGCTAGTAAAGGCAAGGGAAGAGGTAAGGAAATACTTGCTGTAGCTAGAAGTGCTGAACTTATTATTATTCTACTTGAAAGAGATAAGCCACTAGATTATTATGATAAAATTATAGAAGAATTACATAAAGTTGCTATTCGACCTGGTCAGATGAGACCTGATATTAAAATAACTAAAAAAGAAAGAGGAGGAATAGCACTTTCAACTCTCTCCAAGTTAACACACATGACAGAATCAACTTTCGTTAGTATTCTAAGAGAATATAAAGTAATGAATGCAGCTGTCACAGTAAGAGGTGATCCGACAATTGATGAATTGATTGATGTTCTCGAAGGTAATAGAGTTTATCCTAAATTACTTACAATAGTAAACAAAATAGATTTAATGTCTAAAAAAGAATTAGAAAAATTGAAGAGAAAACTTCCTGATGCAGTTTTTATCAGTGCTCTTGAAGGAACAAATTTGGACATACTAAAAGACAGGATTATTGATGAGTTAGAATTGATACAAGTTTATTTGAAGAAACAAAGATCAAAAACAGATTATGATGATCCTTTGATTGTTAAACAAAATTCAAGTATTTTAGATATATGTAATAAAATACACAGAAAATTCAAAGAACAATTTCGTTATGCAGTAGTGAATGGTCCTAGTTCAAAACACCCATATCAACGTGTTGGACTAGACCATGTAGTTCAAGAGGGAGATGTTATTACAATCATAATAAAACACAAGCAATTTTAGAAATACATATGATCATCTTTTATATGCAACTTTTCCTCCGACAATTGTATATTGTATCTCCACATCATGGAAATCAGCCAATTCTATATTATCTAAATTATGACTGAGTACTACTAAATCTGCAAGTTTTCCCTTTTCAATTGAGCCTTTAATTTTATCTTCTCTTGAAACAATTGCAGGATAAAGAGTAAAACAGCGTATAGCTTCATCTAATGTTAATCTTAACTGTTCGTTTGGATGAAAAATAGCTCCTTTTAAGCCATAAAGAGGTCCTAAAGGCATTCCATCACTACCAAAAACAAGTAGTAAGTTGTGATCTAATACCCATCGAAATGGATTATTAATAAGAGTTCTTTCCTTTCCAATTCTCTGTTCATACATCCCATTAACACCTACCATCCCCCACCTCCAAACAAAATTAGGTTGCATGGAATATACTATACCATAATCTTTAGATCTTTCAATGTCTTCTAGTTGTAAAAGCTCAGCATGTTCAATGCGATGCATAGCTCGATAACATTCCTCAGGATCTATGTTCTTCATTATCGCAGTTATTAAGTTAGCAATTGCTTTATCACCTATAGCATGAGCTGCTATCTGAAGGTTGGCGTCATGAACTTTTCTTACCATGTCATCTAGACGCTTTTCATCGTAAAGTGCAAATCCCTTTTCTCCTTTCTTATCAGAATAATCTTCATATAAATAAGCTGTTCGAGAGCTTATAGCTCCATCAGTCATCAATTTTACAGCACCTAAATGAAACCATTTATCTCCAAAAAATCTATCTAATCCAATTTTAATAGCTTCATCTAGCATATCTTCGTAAATAATTCCATATATTCTAATTCTAAGTTCATTATTTTCTGCTAAATACTTGTATGGGAGAAGATTTTCGAAAGTTATATTATCATGAACAGAAGTTATCCCTAGACTTAAACATTCATCCATACCATAATTTAAACCCGTGATGAAATCATCAAAATTAGGTCGTATTTCTTTTTTATCTGATAAATCTATATCTCGTAAAGTACCTGTTGGTTTTCCTTCTTCGTTTAAATCTACACCTTTTTGAGAGGGATCAAGATTCAAACGTTCAAAAGCTAAGGAGTTTACAGTTTCAAAATGACCTGATACATGTCTAAGAATCACAGGATTCTCTGGGCTAATTGGATCTAAATCCTCTGCGTTAATATACCGTTGTTCTGGCCACTTACTTTGATCCCATGAACGTCCTATTATCCATTCACCGGGTTTCTTAGAATTCAAGGATATTTTAATTAAATCTAAAGCTTCTTGGAGACTTTTAGTTGAACCTAAGTCTAGATAGATTTTATTCATACCATTCCATGCTATGTGAGTATGAGCATCTATAAAACCAGGAATCACAGTCTCTTTATTTAGCTGAATTGTTTTCGTTTCAGGACCTATTAGCAACTGAATTTTTTTGTTATCTCCTACTTGAATAATTGTGTCTTGATAAATGGCAATAGCTTCAGCTCTTGGCTCATTTTGATTCATTGTCCAGATATTTGCATTTAGAATTACAAGATCAGCAGAAATTTGTTTTGACATAAAAAATAGAATGATTCAAACAGTTTTAAATCCTACTGTTTAGTTTTGAAAATTAAAAAGAAAGGAATATATAGAATGCTATCTAGTTCTATTCTGAATGCTATGACCAAGGTAGCTTTAGTGTCTACTGAGAATAGACTAAAAGGAACAATTGATGTAATTGATTTACTTGGAATTAATCCTGTAAAAGGTAAAAAAGTTGTTTTAAAACCAAATTTCAATACAGCTGATCCGCCTCCAGCGTCTACCTCAACCGATGTGCTGAGATCTTTAATTACAAAATTAAAAGAGATGGGAACAAAATCAATTACTATTGCAGAGCGAAGTGGTCCTATAAATACTCATGAATGTTTCAAACAAAAAGGTATGTACGAACTTGCAAAAGAATTGAATTTTGATTTAGTAAATCTTTCAGAAGCTTCAGTTGAAGATTTCATACTCCTAACACCAGAAAATAGCTTTTGGGAAAGAGGTTTTCTTTTTCCAATTATCTTCTATCAAGCTCAAAGTATCGTTGAAACTTGTTGTTTAAAGACTCATCAATATGGGGGGCATTTTAGCATGTCTTTGAAAAATGCCATTGGACTAGTACCTAGAAAAAATCTCAATGGAAGTTCGTATATGCGTGAGCTACACAGTTCAAAAGATCAGAGAAAGATGATTGCTGATATTAATAGTGTCTATACTCCTGATTTAATAGTTTTAGACGGAGTCTCAGCCTTTGTTGATAAAGGTCCTGACAAAGGTATGCTAGTAAAACCAAATATTATGTTAGCTGGTACTGATAAAATTGCGATTGATGCGATTGGAGTTGCTATTCTCAGATTATACGATACTACTCCTGAAGTTTCTGAAGGGGATATTTTTGAACAAGAACAGATCGCACGTGCAGTAGAGTTAGGTTTAGGAATTTCATCAGCTAATGAAATAGAAATTATAACAAATTCTGAGGAAGCAGATAGGAAAACTGACAGAATTTATGAGAAACTACTTTGACTAAACATGCTTAAATATTACTAGTTACTGAATATCACTGCTTAAAAGCTAGATTCTACTATTGGTTGTGCAAAAATAATGGTTAGCATTGACACAGATCTTGGTCCTCAGACAGATATAAAAACAAATATCAAAGAAGTACTAAAAGCTCCAGAAACTAGAGAGGTTTTAGCATTTCTTATCTCACAATTCCTTGCTTTTGCGATCTATGCGTCGATTAGTCAACTCTTTCCATTATATCTCTTGGAAATTGAATCAACAAAAATCATTAATTATTCAAAGATATATTTTCTTCAAGGTTTAACATCTTTAACTATCGAGGATTATGGAAGATTAATTAGTATAGCAGTACTCGTAAAATGGGGTATTATTGCTACAGCTTACACTTTTGCAGGTTTAATTGGTAGAATTCCTAGTGGGTGGCTTATAGAAAAATTTGGTAGAAAAATCTCAATAATAGTATCTTTTAGTCTGATGTTAGTTTCAGTTGGATGTTTAATCATAACAGATAATACAGCTGTACTAGCTTTGCTTTTTGTCATTCTCAGACTAACAAATAACTCGTTTGGATTAGCGAGTAGATCACTTCTTTCAGATCTTAAGACTAGTTATAAGGGATTATACAATTCTCTTATATCAAGTGCAGGAAGGTTGGGAACACTTGTGGGTTCCCTTAGCTTAGGAGTGGTTCTTAATTTCCTTCCAGGCTATGTTATGATCCTATGTGGTGTGTTTTTAACTGTAATTGGTTTTGTTTCATTTCAACTAATATTTGTTAAAGGAAAAGCTGAAACAATACACTTTATTCGAAGAGTAGATATTAAAAAAGGAAAGAAGGAGAAACTTGATTTCAAGATTTTTAAATCTAAAACTTTTATTTTTTTCACATTAAGCTTTATTGTTTTTGGTTTAATTGCTGGAATTACAGATCCAATATTATCCTTATATGGAGCTGAGTTGGAGCTTTCGGAAAGTACTATAGGTATAGTACTAGGTTTATCACAATTAAGTTTTATATTGTTATCCCCGATCATTGGATGGATCATATCAAGTAAGCCAAAAATAATAGATGTATTACTATTCACTTCAGCTGTGATAATGATTTTCAACTATCTTTTAATCTATTTAATTCCAGATAGTACAGCGATTTATACGATTACACTTTTTGGTAAAAATCTAGCGCAAGCTTTATTCTTTCCTGTAGTTTTTACGATTTTAACTTATGAATTACCTAAAGCACATTTCTCTATTTTATATTCAATTTTAACTACTGGGTTCTTTGCAGGAGTTACAGGCACAGCATATCTTTCTACACATTTGTTTTCAATATCAAGGACATTACCTTGGTTATTTTCTGTGATTTCAGCAATAGTTCTAACAATAATCATTAGTTCATATTTTCTAATGAAAAAGAGAGACGATAAACAAAGAATTTAGCTTTAGATTGATTATTTTGAGGTGTTTAAATAGTTGAGTAAAGGATAATCTTTGTGTCAATTGAGATAGAAAACCTGTGTAAAGAGTATCAGAAAAAAGGAAAGAAAATTGTTGCCTTAGATAACATTTCATTAAATATAAGGGAAGGAGAATTTATAGGACTTTTGGGTCCCAATGGGGCAGGAAAGACCACTTTAACCAAGATTTTATCTACCCTTCTTCTTCCTACTTCAGGCGAAGCTTATATCAACGATGTTTCTGTTAAAGACGATAAAAATATTAGAAAACTTATAGGTGCTGTTTTTGGAGAAACTGGCGGAAGAAGTCTTTATTATCGTCTTTCAATTGAGGATAACTTGCTCTTTTATAGCACACTAAGTGGTTTAAGTAAAAATATAGCAAAAAAACGCATCTCTTCTTTGTTAAATTATTATGATCTTGAAGATAAAAGAAAAACTTTGGTGATGAAACTTTCTACTGGGATGAAAGCAAAGATTCTATTAATTAGAGCTCTAATTCCATTTCCTCAGGTTTTACTCTTAGATGAACCTACTCTTGGATTTGATGCTGAAAGTTCTGAGAAAACAAAAGATTTACTTAACGAATTTAACAGAGAGTTTGGTACTACTATTCTTTTAACCAGTCATAATTTTCCAGAAATTGATGAACTCACTTCGCGTTTAATATTAATAGATAGAGGACAAGTTGTTCAAGATTGTGAACCTATATTATTCAAAAAAACAGCTGTTCAAGAATATATTCATCTAATTTTCTCTTTACCTCCATTACCAACAAGTGGTTCTGGAATGTCTAAACTCCCCACTGAAGTTTTCAAGAAACTTGTAAAAGATTCAGCAGGTGCAGAGATTTTATCTTTGAAAGAGAAAGATAGTTTCAATTTCGTATACGAGGCTACAGTTCAACCTAAACAATTTTCTTTAAATGACACTATTTCAAGAATAACAGTACTAATCTTAAGAGCTAGTGGAGAAATCTTTAAGATAGCACCATATATGCCGAGTTTGAAGGAATCTTTTCTTGCTTTTCTTGAAATAAATAAACAGGAAAACTCTGTAAGTATAGAAAAAACAATCGATGAGATATTCACTTTTCCAATGCAAGAGGAGGATGTTTAATTATTTCTCATCAATTAATAGATGTTCTCTCATCTTTTAGTGTAACTACTCGAAAATCTTCTTTTTATACAAGAATAGGAGTGATTTTCAAAACGAGAATTAAAATGGCCATAAGTTATAAGAGCAGTTACTTGATGACCATTTTTCTAAATTTAGTTACAATAATTATGTATTTCTTCTTTAGTAAATTAAATCCTGACTTGACAATATTTGGAATCTCTTCAACTTATCTTGAATTCTGTTTCTTAGGATTGAGTTTACAGATGATAATTGGTACTTCACTATCAACCGTTTGTGGAAGTTTGTATAACGAGATAATAACAGGAACATGGTCGACATTACTTCTAAATTTTAATTTTCTAGAATATGCTATTGGAAACACAATAGCAGGTGTCCTCTTAGCATCAGTCTCAGTTGTAATTGCTTTATCATTAGCTTTCTTATTTATGGGGGCATTTTACATTATATCTTTTCAAGAGCTTCTGTTAATTTTCATTTTATTTATCTTAATTTTGTTATCACACATGGCAATATCAATGATTTTCAGCTCTTTTACGATTTACTACCAAAAAGATAGTGGTCTTGTTTCTTTACTTTACCAATTATCTAAAACATTTACAGGAGTAGTTTTTCCAATAGCTCTGCTCAAAGGTTTCCCTTTGTTTTTATCTAAAATTTTACCATTGACATATGGATTAGAAGCACTTCAGTCAATTGCACTAAGTGATTCAGTAGATTGGGTGTTAATACTTGGGAATAGTATAATATTAATTGTAATAACTGCAATTTTAGGGATTGCTTCCTATTTTCTTGTTAATTGGAGCATTCGACATTCAAAGAAATATAATAAAGTGGATTGGTACTAATGTCAGTTGAGAAAACAGCTAAAGTAATAAATCAATTTAGTAGTTCAGAAAAAACAATTAGTTTTATAGTGGGATTTAGAGCCACTTTCAGCAGAAATCTTAAGATTATTTGGCAGTATAAATTTTCTCTTTTAATTGGTTTTGTAAACACATTCACTGTAGCTTGTTTATTTTATTATATAGCTAACTTAGTTCCAAACCAATTAATTAGTCAAGATGGTTATTCTGTTAATAGTGTACCATTTATCTTTGCAGGTAGCATGTTGGTAGACATATCGACAAGGATTTTGATGAAAGCGATGAATAGTTTTACAAGCGAGATAAGACAAGGAACTTTTGAAACCCTAGCAACACAACCATTTGGTTTAAAAAAATATTTTTTTTCAGAAATAACTTTTGAAGTTTTATATGGTTTATTTTTCTCTTTAATTTATTATATCCCGGTTCTGTTAATTTTCCCAATATTTAGAGGGATAAAAGTAGATGTTGTTTCTGTAATATCATTTTTGTTACTTCTTGTTTTTGTTTTCCTATTTTTCTTCTCCCTATCTCTATTGGCAGCCAATATTACTATATTGGTAAAAAGGGGGAGAGAGATTTCCATGGTAATTATTGGTGTCCTACACTTATTGAGTGGAACTCTCTTCCCTCTCTCCCTCTTTCCGAATTGGTTAAGAATAATAGCCTATTTTTCACCTATGACTCTAGCTGTCCAAGCTTTCAGATTGTGTCTTTTTGGTAATGGAACAATTGGAGATTTTTCAGTTTGGATGTCAATTTTAATTTTAGCAGTTACATCTTTAATAATACTTCTTCTTTTCAATTTAACTTACAAGAAAATCTACAAAAGAATCAGATCAAAGGGGACAATTCATGAATATTGAGTATTATAGGTTTTGTTGTTTATTGAAACAAATTAAGGAATCTATTTGTGGTTTCTTTAATATCTTCAGCTTGAGTAATGGCTCTACCTACGACTATTATATCAGCACCATTATTGAGAGCTCTTTTGCTAGTTTCAAGATTTAAACCTCCTGCAACTGCAATTAACGTTTTATCATATCTTTCTTTTATATTTTGAATAATATTCCAAGGATGATCCATCCTTTTTTCCTGATCAATACCTCTATGAAATAAGATAATTTCTGGCATTCTTTTAAGAGAATCCAACAAAACGATTGGATTTTCTACATTCATACAGTCAAGAATTATATCTACATTTCGTATTTTGCTTTCATCTAAGGATGATTCAATAGTTTCTAAAGATGCCAGTCCACTTACAACTATAGCATTAGCTGAAGATTCAGCACCAATTTGAACTTCTAACCAGCCTACATCAAGAGTTTTCATATCTGCAATTATATAAGAATCTGGATGATTTTCTCGAATTTTATTTATTATGGAAACACTAAATTTCTTTATTAAAGGTGTTCCAGCTTCAATGATAATTTTCTTATCTAAGGGGATTTGACTTAATATTTTCTCTAAATCAGATAATAACACGATATCTAATGCTATCTGTAAAAGAGGAGGACTGAGTTTAGTCATAAATCAAACACTCAATAATTTTGTTTTCAAACCTTCTTGAATTAATCTAGGTTGGGCTATATCTTTAACATAATTTAAGATATATTCTTGGTTTCTTTTATCTCCATGAATAAGTATTATATCTTGAGCTTTTGTTTCTTTCATTAAATACTTTAATCCATCAGCAGAACTGTGTCCAGAATAGGGAAATTTCATGACTTTAGATTTTAAAACGATATTTTTCTTTCTACCTCTACCATTATCTAAAGTTATATGTCTTTCACCATCATAAATATCTCTACCAAGAGTACCATCAACCTGGTATCCAGTAAAAGCGACAACATTTTCCTCATTGTCACCACACAGTTCTAGATAGGTATGCACAGGACCACCTTCTAGCATTCCAGAAGTTGTAACTATAATAGATCCTTCATTACTACGAGCAACATATTTTCTAGCAGAATTAGGTCTATCTGAGAGAGAGCTCACTGGAATAAAGTTACTCCTGTCAAAAGGAGATTGTAAACCTGCTTCCTTGAGTTGAGATAAGAATCGTTGTGAAACCCATTTATCTGAGAGATAATTTTCTGTAATCATATTCATAACATTAATCATACCATCTATGTAAATTGGAACATCAGCTAAATCATCGTCAAGAGCTAGTGTAATAAGAGTTTCTTGTGATCTACCTACTGCAAAAGAAGGTAAAATCATTTTATGTTTCTCAGATGTTAATTGTTTTGCTATAAGACGAAAACCCACATTAATTTTTGATCTTTCAGGAACATATCTATCTCCATTTGTTGATTCTGTTATGAGAACATCTATCTCTTCCTTTGGAATCTCATATCCATCAAACATAGGTGTTATTCTATCGTTTATATCAGCAGTATAGAGAATTTGCCTACCTTCCCAATCAATTAAGATTTGTGCAGCACCTAGAACATGACCAGCATTAAGGAAAGTTGCAGAAATTCCATCTGCTAGTTTGAAAGGTTTGTTATAATTTAATGTTTGAATTTTGTGATACACTCTATCTAAATCTGATTCTCCCCAATGTCGTCTACCTTCTATTTTTAAATGATCTAGCCACAATCTGTAAGCTATTTCCTTTGTAGGATGAGTCATGAAATAATTCCCTCTGTAACCATTTCTAGAAAGAGAAGGCATATATCCAGAATGGTCGATATGCGCATGACTAAGAAGTACTGCATCTAAAGAAGATGCAACAAAATCAACAGCTTTTGGAGCAATAGAAAATTGTTTTGGGACAAGTTGTAAACCACAGTCTAACAGAATTTTATGTTCTTTATCGCTTAGTAGAAAAGCGCTTCTTCCCACATAGTTGGTTGCACCATAGGCTGTGATGTCTATATCGTTCATTTTCTCAGTATTCCTGTTGCATATAGAAGCAAAAATAATGTAATAAAAAGATTACTTCATTCTATCTTCGCAAGAAAGGGATTAAATAACAAGTAAATATATATTGTCATTGTAGAACTTATTGAACAGATTCCTTAAAATCTTCAACTGTTGGTAATTTAAATTTACAATAGTTTTAATAGTTTATTAACCAATGGTATTTAGAATATATAGTGAGAGCAATGGCACCTGATAAAGAAAACAACAAGAAAAAAAAGCCAGATTTTCGTTCAGATCTTGCTGACGCTTACAAGGATTTTGACCAAGAATTGGAAAAAAGCCAAGAAAAAGACAAACATAAGAGACAAGAAGTAATAGATGAAGGATTGCAACAAGTAGAAAAGAAATCAACAAAAGAATTAGTATCATCTAAATTACTTGTTAATAGAATTTTAGAAATAAGAAAGAAAGCTGGACTAGCTCAAACAATTGGAACAGCAGGTAAGGTTAAAGCTCCCATCATTTTCGGGAAAGATGAATTCAAACAAAAACTTGTGCAAGAAATCTTAGTTATAGGAACAGAAGAGCTAGAACCTATAGGTTCCGCTATTACTATTATCAATTTAATAGATTATTTCAGAGAAACTCGACCTAATTGGAAAATAAAGACTGGAGATATAATTGAGGTAATTAAGCAACTAGAGAAGAAAAAAGTGATTCCTCCAAGAGTTGATATTGGAGAAGATGAAGTATTAATCAGATTCAAACCTATAGAATTATCAAATGATTTACAAGAAATTTTACGACTTGCTACAGGATTGCCATCTCTTTCTGTTGAAAAAGTTGCTTCACATCTGGGATGGCCATTAGAGAGAGCACAAAGTACTTTAACTCTGATGATGAAGATGGATTTAGCAGTTCTAGATGAAAGTTCTGGTGAATATTACTTCCCGGGAATTTGAGTCTATAAGAAGTAAGTCAAGAGGTAAAAATTGTCAAAGCCAAAGACTAGAGGAAGTTTTATTTAATTTTCTTGCATTTTGCGAAGAATTTATAAGCATTGATGGTACGATTCACTTGGTGAAATCTCACACTTGTTTTGCGAGATTTCACCCTCCCTCCCTCATTTTTCTTATCTTATAGAATTTTACAGCTTTCTATACCAATATTTCTTTCCAGTTTTCTTTTTCTTTTCATCCATTTCAGCTAATACCTTCACAGCATAATTTGCAGCTAAAATTGCTTCTTTTTCTCCTTTCACTCCAAATTCATTTGTTACTCTATTTGCATAAACAGCACATATTGCACCTGTTCTTGCTCCAAAAATCTGTCCTAATGTAAAAATATGTGATGCTTCCATTTCCATATTCACCACACCCATTTTTTGTAAATCAGGAACTATGAGATCTGTTTTTGATATTTTGTAATCGTTATAACCTGGTCTACCTTGTCCTACATAGAAACTTGATGAGGAAGCAGCTATTCCAACATGATACGTATAGTCCAACTCTTCACATGCTTCAATCAGAGCTAGGACTATCTCATGATTAGCAACAGCTGGAAAACTTTCAGGAACGTAATGAATACTTGATCCTTCTAATTTTACAGCAGCTATATTGATGACTAAATCTCCTATTTCCATACCTGCTTGCAAAGCTCCACATGAACCTACTCTAATGAATGTATTACATCCGATGTTAAGTAATTCAGTAATAGCTATTTCACAAGCTGGAGTGCCTATTCCAGTTGAAGTTACACTCACAGGAACATCGTAAACTTTCCCAGTATAGGAATAATATTGACGATGAGCTGCAACTTCTTTGTACTCTTGCCAACTTTCAGCTATCCTCTTTGCTCTTTCTGGATCTCCAGGAAGCATAACAGGTCCAAGTAAATCTCCAGGTTTACATTCTATATGATACTGCATTCCTTCCTCAAAGACTGGTTTATCAGCTTCTATTTTCTTTTTATTTCCTTCCATACATCTTTAATAAAAGGAGAGAATAAAAGTTTTTCACCTTTTTTTCTTCTCTTACTTCGATTTCTTAGAATATAAGAATAATATAGTCAATAGTGCTAAACTAATTATAGAGCCGCTTATATTACAGTTAAGAATTGATGAAATTGCTCCCCAGTTCAAAGGAAGTTCCTCATATGAGTAATATTCCCCAGATTTGTTTACTTGTAAATAAGTATGCAAATATTTTGCATTAATATCAGAATCGAATTCAATCCAGAAAGTGTAATTTCCGGAGGGTAAACAAGTGAAATTTTCAGGTAAAATTATTATGTTGAGTGAATAATTAACTTTAAGCAATCCTGATGGAATTATATAGCTATTTGAAGCTGGACTCTCTATTTCAGAGATCAAACCAAGATAGGTTTCATTTTCATATTGAGCTTCAAAACCTGTATTAAATAAACCAAAATTTCCTGTATTAACAGTTACATTTGATACTGAAGGATTCCATATTTCTAGTTGAATTAAAAAGTGAAATTCTGTTGCATCAAAATCATTTCCCTCATAGCGGATACCACAATAGAAATAAGAATAATTCTCATTTATTGAACTTATCCGAGTATAGAGCACTGTTTGTGCAGAAACTGAAGAAACACAAAACAGGGAAATAATGAGTACAATAAAAGATATTGTAATTATATTTTGTTTTCTCATCATATGAGATTATCTTATCTTTTTATAAGTTCTTTGAATCTTATTTATCTTCGTTTAAAATTTCTTTAGCCCTATCTACAGAAATATTTTTTTCTGCGACCATAATTTCAGCAATATTATCGATTTGCTCACCTGTCGCTCCTGCAGTAATAGCTATATTTCGTGCGTGTAGAGACATGTGTCCTGCTTGAATCCCTTCTGAGACTAGTGCTCTTAATGCTGCCAGATTCTGAGCTAGACCAACTGCACCTAAAATCCCAGCAAATTCACTCACTTCAGAAATCGACATTATCTTGAAAGCTAGCTGATAAATTGGATTTACATTAATTGCTCCACCTAATATTCCAACAAATGTCGGGAGTTCAATAACTCCCTTTAAATCTCCTTCAGGTGTTTTTTCATAATGAGTTAAGGAGATATATCTTCCATTTCTTGCTGCAAACGCATGAGCTCCAGCTTCAATTGCTCTCGTATCATTTCCTGTTGCCAGGCAAACTGCTATCACACCATTCATAACTCCCTTATTATGAGTGGTGCATCTGAAAATATCACTATTTGCGAAATCACAAGCAAGTAGAATTTTATCTACAACTTCTTCTCCACCCAAGAGTTCCTTATCGAAAACAGCTGAAACCTTTACTGTTCTTTTTACAGCATAATTGGAAATAATTTTAAGTAATACTTGTCCTCCTGTGAGCTCTTCTATTTTTGGAGAAATTATCTCAAGCATTGTATTAACTGTATTAGCTCCTTGGACATCTTTAACATTGACTATCAAATGAACAACTAGATAATCTGCTAATTGTCCTTCTACTTCTCTTACTTCTACATCAGTAGCACCTCCACCAAGTCCAACAAGAACTTTGTTTGTGGAATTTGCTAATTCTTTTAATTCATCTTTAACATCTAGAATTTTCTCTGTAGCTTCTTTAGGATTAGAAACATTCAAAACTTGTATTTGTCCTATAGCAAAAGATCCAGAATAATGCGCTGTGAACCCACCTTTTTCTCTAGCTATTTTTGCCAAATAGCTAGCAGCTGCAACTACAGAAGATTCTTCTACTGCCATCGGAACAAGATAATCCCTGTTATTGACAGTAAAATTAGTTGCAATACCTAGTGGGAGATTTACTCTACCTACTACATTTTCTATCATGTAACCTAAAATTTCATCAGAGATATTAGCACCTTCTAATGTTTTCAAATCTTGAGGTGATAAATCTAATAATGAAACAAGTTTAGCTTTTCTTTCTTCTATAGAGAGATTATAAAAATTCTCAATTCTAGAGCTTAAAGGCATGAATATAAAATAGAGGAGGGGATTAAAAAAGATTCTTTCAAAAGAGCTATAGTTCTTCAAGAACTTGTATTTTTTGATCTTTAAATTGTCTCATAATACGAGTAACATAACCAGCAATCAGATTTCTCATCTTTTTGGACATGGTTGAACAAACTTCTTCTACAACATGTTTGTTATTTTCGAACTCTGTATTTAATTGATCATGGAAATCTCGTACAATTTGCTTAGATAATCTCTTAACTTGACTTGTTCGTATATTACCCATTTTATCTCTATTTGGTGCTTTAAACAATGCATTTTAAATCTTGCTATCAAAGGCAAAATAGAATTAGAAGTAAAATTGTTCTGTGGGGTAAACCTCTATACCATTCGAAGTTATTGCAAAAGGTCTTTCTGACATTTCATGCTTTAATCCTCGCATTTTTCTGATATTTAGACTTCGAATAGCTACATTATTTTTGTACTCATAATTTAGAACAATCACTCCTTGGCTCATAAACTCCTCTACACCAAATCTACTCACTATTCCCCCTCTCATCTCACTTGTTAGGATAGTAGTACATTCTAAAGAAGACATTACAGCGCTAAGTTTGAGAATTTGTCTTCTAATCTGTTGCTCAGATGCCATGGAGAGTGCTAAGGCTGTAATACTATCAATTACAACTCTTTCAGCTGATGTTTTATCTATGATTTCAACCAGTTGAGTAATAAGCTCATCAACATCTACAGCTGTTTGATATTGTTCATTTGAACTAACACCAGCTCTTGGACTAAAACCATCAATGATGACCAGAAGATTGTCTTTTTCGATATCATTGAGATTCCATCCAAAGTTTAAGGTTTCTTCTCTTACATGTGTAGGATGTTCGTCAAAAGAAACGAATATACCACTTTCTCCGCCAGAAACTATTCCATGATAAAGAAATTGCATCCCAAAAGTAGATTTTCCTGCTCCTGCAGGTCCAGAAACGAGAATTGTTCTACCTTTAGGTAATCCTCCGCCTAGGATTCCATCAAGTCCAATAATGCCAGTTTCTATTAATTCCATAAGTTCATGAGAACATTAATTATAAAAAGAGTTTCGGAAGTGATAGTGACAAAATCACTATTCAACTTTTCTTAACTCCCAACCACCTGGTGATCTAAACATTAGTGTATGTTCGGAGAGACTATCCATATTCAAGATCAGCTCCACATCGTGTTCTTTACGAAAGTATGAGGAAGCAAGTGTAATCTTGAATCTTCCGTTAATCAAATGTATGATATTTCCAAGATTTGAATTATCTGTAAATTCATTATTCTCGTCAACAATAGCTATACGAGCCATAATACCCCAATTCATAACTCTAATTATAGGAGTTAACTTATTTTTTGTTCTCATTTGTCCAACACCAACACAATATAATGCAGATTTGAAATCTATTGGAAGTGCTGAAAGATCAACAAAATCTGGAGTTATATATTCTTCCAAATCTTTCGGACGAGAAGTCACCTGTAATTCAACCTTGTAGCTTGATTTTATTTCAGGGAATTTATCTACAAATACTTCATATAAGGAATTAATTTTGTTCTTTATTTGAGAATAACCAGAGAAATACAACCAGCTTAGATATTCTAGACTTGCAATACAGAGACCTCTATTTTTCGAATTTAAAGAGAGGTAGAAGGTTTGTTCAAACATCAATGATGCTTTTCTAAGCTCGTTTAATTGCATAAACTTGAATCCCAATTGATTGATAAATTCTATATTGTCTAAATCTAGGTCTTTGGCTTTTTCAACAGCTGCATTCCCTCCGATAACAACAGTAAGTAAAATTAAAGCTCTTATGACATTCACTACATCTGTTCTTTGATACTGATTGCACTCATCCTCAAAAGCAGGTGTAAAATATGAATTTAGTCTTTGTATCTGACCAGATAAGAGGAGTATAATCATGCGCAGAAAATGTACATCTAAACCATATTCTTTGGATGCATCACTGCTTTGAAAGAGTATCATCAGTAATTTATCCATATATACTCTTGCTAAGTCCACTTTTCTATTTTCAATTAAACAGATACAGGCTAAATATTGTAATCTTCCCAATAGTAAAAGAGCTTCATTATAAATCACATGATCTTCTATCTTATCAACAGCTAATTTCCATTCTACTAAATAGTCAGTAATCTCTCTTACTCTAGAAAGCAATTCTCTTTCTAGTAATTTATATTGACCTTGCCTGAAGTCTTCATCTAATCCATGAAAATCGCTTTGAATTTCAGTTAAAAGCTCCTTAAGTTGCAAGGATTCTATCGAAAAACCATCAACTTTCTCAAGATCAGTTCTACTTATTTGTGAGAGTTTTTCTTCATACTCAGATTGTATCACAGATACGGCAGAATCGATAATCTTTCGTATTCTTTTGACAGGATCATAACGATTAGTACTTTCAACCGAATACCTAATTTCAGCAGTAATTAACCTATTCTCTAGTTCCTTTAAGAATGATTCTTGAGAATGATCCTTGTTATCTGCTATGATTAATCTAAGGAAAGCACTGTTTGTTAATGTAGAAATACCAAGAAGTTCAGCTGTTTCGAGAAGTTTTAAATCACTACTCACAACAGTCGCATTTAATCTATCAGCAACATGAATTACAGATAAATCTGGCTTTTGTGGAAGATTAGCTGTAAGTTTGAGAATCTTAGTGATAAAATCCTGAAATTTGTGAGGATCTACTGCTTCTTCTTTTACATGAGGTAATATTTCTCTCAATAAAAAGAAACGCATCTCATTTTTAATTAATGAAGGTAAGAAAATCTCAACTTTTACATCTTTTATAGTTTTAGCAAATTTAGGGTATTTATTTGGTTGTGATTGAAAACCACTGATGTAGAAATTAGTATCTATAACATAGCGAGACATTAAAAGAAGATATGAAAAGGACTATTTTTATCTTTTTATGATGATTTATTTGTTTTTATATGGTTAAATAACTCTGTTAAACCATCATTTAAGGTTACAGAAGGTTTAAAACCTAAGATGCTTTTAGCTTTCTCTATAGAACAATAGCTATCTCTGATATCTCCAATTCGTTCTTCCACATGTATAGGTGTGATAGTTTTTCCACTAATCTTGATAATCATGTTTGCTAACTCTATAATTGAAGTTCCTTTACCTGAACCAATATTGAAAATACGTTGAGGATCTGTATCTTTTTCTAGAGCTAACTTAATAGCAATCGCAGCATCACTAGCATGAATAAAATCACGTGTTTGAAGTCCATCTCCCTCAATTTGTGGAGGTAAGTCCTGTAGAACTGCATTTATAAATTTATAAATTACACCTGCATAAGGATCATCTTCTTTTTGAAGGGGACTATACAAATTAAATGGTAGTATCACAATCGAGTTCAGATTAAATAGATCAGCATAAAGAAGAGCATATTTCTCAGCAACATATTTGCTTAATCCATAAGGTGAAATAGGATTACGTGGGTGCTCCTCAGTTATTGGTAAGAAATGTGGTTGTCCAATTGTTGCTGCTGAACTAAGGTAGATAAATTTCTTTACATTATTATTTTTTGCATACTCCAGCAAATTAAGGGTTCCCAAAATATTGGTTTGAGCATCTATTATAGGATCAATTACTGATTTATTGATACTTATTTGTGCAGCACAGTGGATAACGTAATCCACAGCTGGAATTGATTTCAGAAATTCTGAATCTTCTATACTTCCTTTATGAAAAATCACGTTTTCAGGGGGATTAAACTTACTACTTGTCTCATTATCTAAGATATGGATTTTATAGCTTCCTTTGAGAGATTGATAAAGAAAATAACCGATTTGACCTAGCCCACCAGTTATGAGAATAGCTTGATCTTTTATAGTCATATAAAGTATTAAGGGTAAAACTTTTTAAAAGCATAACGTTCTTTTGCTCATTAGACTTACTAATATTTTATGAGTAAAGAATAAAGGTGAAGAAATGTCGAAAAAGATTCGAGTTGCAATCGCTGGTTTAGGTAATTGCGCTTCAGCTCTAGTTCAAGGTCTAGAGTACTACAAAAATGCGGATGAAAACGATTTCATTCCTGGCATTATGCATGTTAAATTTGGAGATTACCACCTTTCTGATATAGAGCTTGCCACAGTATTTGAGGTAAATGCCATGAAAATTGGAAAAGACATATCAGAAGCAATCTGGCAAAAACCAAATGTATGTAAAAAATTCTCAGATGTTCCTCATAAAGGTATTGAGGTTCTCCCTGGTCCAATTAGTGATGGAGTAGCACCTCATATGAAGAAATCCTTTCATTGCTATGATGAATCATCAATAAAAGCTGTTAATGTAGCAGAGATTCTTAAGGAAAAAGATGTAGATGTTTTAATCAACTTTTTACCTGTTGGAAGTGAGAATGCTACTAAAATTTATGCTCAAGCTGCATTAGATTCAAATGTTGCATTAGCAAATGGAATCCCTGCTTTTATAGCTTCAAATGAAGAATGGGGAAGAAAATTCACTGAAAAAAATATTCCAGTAGCTGGTGATGATATTAAATCACAACTTGGAGCGACCATATTACACAGAATGCTTGTTTCTCTAGCTCATGATAGAGGTATAAAAATGGATGAAACTTTTCAGCTAAATATCGGTGGAAATACTGACTTTGAAAATATGAAAAAAGAGTACAGATTAACTACTAAAAGGATATCTAAAACTGAAGCTGTCACAAGTATGATCCCTTATGAAGTACCAACAAGAATTGGACCTTCAGATTATGTACCATTTCTTGAAGATGAAAAAATATGTTATTTATGGTTGAAAGGTAAGAATTTTGGAGAACAACCGTTATCTGTTCAATTAAAATTATCAGTTCAAGATTCTCCAAATAGCGCAGGAGTAATGATTGATGTAGTAAGATCTCTAAAAATCGCACAGGATAGAAATATTGGTGGACCTTTAATTGGTGTTTCCAGCTATTTCTTCAAACATCCTCCAAAACAGATAAATGATTCTCAAGCTAAAGAACTTGTTGAGAAATTTATTAGAGGAGAGATAACTAATTAGGTGATAAAATGAAAGAAGATATCATAAAAATTGCAATTGCTGGTGTAGGTAATTGCGCTTCAGGTTTAATTCAAGGAATTGATTACTTACAAACTTATGAAGAAAAACGAAAGAAACTACTTCATCCTAAAATTAGCAGCTATGAGGTGAAAAATATCGAAATCGTAGCAGCATTTGATGTTGATAAAGAAAAAGTAGGAAAAGATGTTTCTGAAGCTATTTTTGCACCAATAAATAGTACTCCAAAGTTTATAGATGTTGAGCAAAAAAATGTGACTGTGGTTAAAGGGCCTTTAAAAGATGGACTCACAGGACATCTTCAAGAAGTTATCAAAGTGGCAGAAAATCCTGAAGCTGATGTTACAAAGATTCTTCAAGAATCAGGAGCTGAAATTCTTATTTGTGCATTACCGACTGGAGCAGAAGAAGCTGTAAAAGCATATGCTCAAGCTGCTTTAGATACCGAAGTAGCTTTTATCAATTGTACTCCTACTTTGATAGCGAGTAATCCTGAATGGGCTAGAAAATTCAAAAAATCGAATATTTGTCTAATTGGGGATGACTTACAATCTCTAGCTGGTGGAACTGTTCTCCATAAAGGTTTTCTTGACGTTCTTAAAGAACAAGGAGTTAAAATCAAAGACACTTATCAGCTAGATGTTGCAGGTGGTCTTGAAACACTTAATACTTTAGATGATGAAAGAAAGCAATACAAAAGAGAGGTTAAAGAAAGAACCATACGAGAATCTTTTGGGAATGATATAAATTTAGCAAGCGGTACTTCTGATTACCTTGAATTTCTTGGGAATAGACGTATAGGCCATTTCTGGATTTTGGGTGAAGGATTTATGGACATGCCCATTAAAATCGATATTCGTTTAGAGACTCTAGATGGTCCTAATGCAGCAGGAACCTTAGTTGATGTAATTCGAGCGACCAAACTTGCCATTAACAGAGCTGGAAGTGGACCAATTAGTTCAATTTGTGCCTATGGATTTAAGGCACCACCAGTTACAACAGAAAGACATACTGCTCATCAATGGTTTAATGAATATTTAGAAGGAATTCGTTCTGACTGATGATCCTTCTTTTCTTTAAACATCAAGCATAGATGTGATAAACAATAATTTTTCTCTTGCAACACTCGGAGGAAATTCATCCAAAATAAGCTTTGCTTTTTCTAGGTAATCTGAAATTAATTCATTGGTTTTTAAAATTGCGCTAGAGTTTACTAATATCGTCCTAATCGTTTCAATAGAATATTCTTTTTTCTCTACATAATACTCATAAAGAATCTGGTTTTTATCTTTAGGTAAAGTCTCCATGGCTTCGAGAACTATATATGTTTGAATACGATTGGAAATGTCTGTTGTGACACCAGATTTCCCAAGATCATTTCCTTTGGATGTGAGAGAAAGATAATCATCCCTCAACTGAAATGCTCTACCAAAATAGGTACCAAATGATTTCATTTTTTCTCTATTTTCTCTTGTTGAATTACCTAAAATAAAACCGATAACTGAAGCTGCTTCAAACAAGACAGCTGTCTTGCGATCAATCAGTTGCAAAGCTTCTTTTTTTGTCATTAATTTTTCTCCTTCTCTGAATTTTTGTTCCAAGAATAAAGAAGTAGATAATGTTGAAATTGCATTAATAATCTCTTCTACAATTTCAATGGTTTCAGTCCTGGATGCTAAACTTAATGCTAAACTACTCATAGAATAAGTTAAGGATAAAGCTGAGAAAGTTGAAAATTTAAGATAAAAAGATTTCTCTTTTCTTCTGTAAATGTCTTTATCAAATATATCATCTATAATTAAAGAAGCATTATGTATAATTTCTAAGGCGCAAGCTGCAGCTAGACTAGAGTCATCTCTGATTTTGTTTGATATCATTTCAAAAGACAAAAGACAAATCAATGGACGTATTCGTTTTCCACTATTCTGTAAGATTTGATCGATCAAATCGTTAATTTCATCATCATATGGGCTATAATTACGTAAATTTGTTAAATAAGAGTTAATCTGTTCAACTTCAGTACTAAGATCAAAAACTTCTTTGCTCAATCAAATCAAGTAAAAACTAATTTATTCATAAAAAAAGTTATTGTCTAGTCCATTTTAAGAAAGTAAAAACAAAGAGATGAGAGAACAGAAATTTAGAATCTGTACAATCAAAATCATGAAAGAGATGATAATAACAAACATAATAATAGAACTAATTACTGTAGCAGGTTCAATTCTTGTTAATTGCATCTGATATCTTGTTTCAGGTGAGAAAATTGATTTTAATAACCTAAAGAAATAAATTATTGATAAGACCAAGATGGTAATTAGAAGGATTGAAACGAAATACACCCTTGGGCTAAATGTAGAATTAAAAGAATATTTTTTCGAAATAATATAAACTGAAATAGGTACTAGAAAGAGCAAGAGTATATTTATTAAATTCACAATAAACTGAATGATAGAATTATGACCAATACTACCCAAGATAGATATTTCCTCTGATTTGAAACCCTTTGAAATTGAAGAGAATAGTGAAAGAGAGAAAGAGAAAAGTATTATATAAATTAAAACACCAAAATTAACAGATTTAAGACTATCAAGAAGCATTTCTTGAGACAGTGTACTGGAAAATACATCAGATAGAATCAGCATGAACATTCCAATATAAAACAAACTTATGTAATGAATAAGTTTCTGCAAACTATTTTCAGTGATAGCACCAAAAACTCCCCAAAGAGCATATAATGCTCCTAATGAAGTAAAAAGCCAAAGTAAAATGTTATTTATTTCAGAGCTTGCTATTGTACTGGAATACTTAATCAAGAATATCAAACTTAAACCTCTTTGAAACAGAAGGAGGATTGATGTAGTAGAATTCAGGTTTTTATTAACTGCTTTAAAGTACCAATTATGGAACGGTGGAACACCTAATTGGATAAGTAAAGAAATAATAACAAAAATTATTCCTATATACTCCCATAATTGCCTGGTAGTATTTTGAATAGCGAGAATGAAACCATTTCCTGAAAATGAGAGGCACGCAATACCTACAAAAAGTAAGGAAATAGACATACTAGACATTGCTAGATAATTTGTAATAACATCTTGAGATCCACTTTCTTGTTTCTCATAAATTCCATGTATAAACATATTTGTGCTAATATAAATTAAAATGAAACCAAACAATATGTTAATCCAAGAATTTGAAGTAGTGATAAACCATGATGAACCTTCCAACATTAGAAGTGAGATAAAGAGAAGGTAGTTTTTATTTGAATCCAGGTTTATTTCAACTATAGTTATAAATGAAACAATAACAGTAGCTATACCTATGGTAATATATGCTCCAGCTGCGAACTGCGATATTTGAGTGTTGAAATATACTAAGGAACTTGCTTCGAAAGGATTATAGATGTACCAAAAAGAGATCATAGAAACAATGCTGCTAACAACTACCATATAACCGTATAGAATTCTCATTCTCGATTTCAAATAAGAAAATCTTTGAGTTATTCTTGTTGATAGTAATCCTGTAATGATTATAGTTATTATACCTATCAATAATATCTCAAGAGGGAAGAACATTTTAAGGAATAATACCGCATAGTGCATCAAATTACACCTCCTGAATATAAGACGAGGATAATAGCTAATAATATTGAGAGCGAGATAAGAACAATCTGAAACTGAGTTCTTAAACCAGCAATCTCGAGTTTTCTTATGAATTTTGAGATAAGTTGGAAAGCAGCTACTATTTTGGGTACAATGATTTTAGTAATGATTCTTTTTAACCATTTTAATGTAAGAATAAGGAATTTCCATGTTTTTTTAATAATAATTTCAATTAAGAATTTCTTAATGATAATTTGCTCAAACCATTTTGAGAAAGGAACAATTATCCTAATCCAAAGGAATCTAACTGGTAAGAAGACAAGATCAATTGAATAAACAGTTTCAAGTGATTGTTCAATTTTATTAGAGAATTCTATTATTTCTAACACTGCTTTGGAGAAATACCTGAGAATGACTAAATAGACTATTGAACCAATTACACAACCTGAGATAATTATTGAGAAAGGTATCCACCAAGCGTTAAAATTAGTAATTAATGGAAAAGTAAATGGATTGAATAAATTGAAAGAAGGATATAGAAGACTACTGAACACTATAAAGAGTAATAATGAACTTAAATACACTATTTCAGCTACTGAAAACTGAAATTCTAATGATTTCTTTATTTGATTCTTATAAATTTTAATAATGAGTATGAATATTCCAAACATAATTACAGTGAATAAAACAAACAAACCAACATTGAAAATTAATGTATTTTGAAAGATTGTTTGAACTAAAATCAGAAAGGTGCTATTTAACGGTGCTATTCCTAGGAATAGCAAAGAGAGCACAACAAGACTAAAGAAATGAATTATTGTAAAAGCTAAATTAAATCTCCTAGTTTCTTGAATTTCTGAATCTTTTTCTGTGTTCTTTATGAATAAATAAGGTATCAATCCATTTATCAAGATAGGGAACGTAATTAGTATCTGAAATCCTATAGCTATTTCTCTTAATCCTAAAACAGCCATAAAAATTCCAGACATTATCGTATTTATTAAAATCGAAATCTCTAGTTCTTTCTTTAGAAAAATAGAGAATACAACGCTCAATAGAGCTGTAATAATACCATACCAAAGGAAGAAATAAGAAATTTGCAAATGGAGTAGCAGAAAAAGTGGTGTAATAAAAAGTAATGAAAATGTTATCATAAAGTGTTTAGAAAGAAAAGTAAAAATCACATCTTTGTTGGACATGCTAATTTCCTTGAACCAAGTATGGAATGGGTAAAGAGAATTTTTTACAATTATACCTATTAAAAACAGACTCAAAATTAACTGTATGTCCTTACCTAAAATATCAGGTTGAGTTAAAAGTTTATTACTAATTATTTGAAAATCTAATGATTTAACTAATCTTGCAAGAATAATTAGAGAAGCAAGAAAGAATCCATTTCCGATGAAAAAGGAAGTTATCATTTTTCTTAATCCATCTGGTATCCTTTTTTCTGATTTGAGTATAAGATTTTTAATCAAAGTTATGAGAATCAAATCAGATAAAAGCACAAAACTCATGATTTGAAATAGATTAGATGAGAAAATAAGAAAATTCAAAGTTAAAGCATAGAGAATTAATCTTCCAGAGTGACTTTCTTTCCAATAAGGTTTTTTCCATGATAAATACAAATTGGATAGAGCTAGTATAAACATAGATGTTAAATAAATGATAATTTGAGAAGAAGAAATCTGAAATCCTAAATCAAAAGAATAGGTAAAGAAGGAAAATAAGGGGAGGACTTCTTTGATATTAATTATTGAACTAGAGTAATATCGAGTCATAAATAATGAAAAGTTAATCAGGGCTATCACAAATAAAACAAAGGAAGTTAAAGAGGAGAATATTTTTTTTCTATAGGTCTTTCTATTTTCTAGAAGTTCCATCATAATTCCAGTCAAACCAAAAACTAAAAACAATCCATTTTGAATAAGTAAACTGAGAACTATATCATTCATGCATTTCCCTCCCCTGGGGATCATCTCTCTGACCGTCCTTTAACTCATTTCTAAACGTGAATAGAAGAACAAGTGAGAGGATATATAAGCCTAAAATTATGAACAGAATAGTATCTGAGGTAATAACAGAGCTGGAGATAAGAATTATTCCAGAAAATACTAAAAAGAAATATCCAAACATTACAATCATTTTAGTTTTGGAAAAGAATAAGCATAGGAATCCTAGACTCAAACATACCAAAAAAAGAGCAACGATATAACTTACGAAAACCACAGATCATCTCTCCTATGTTGGTTTCTATTCCTAAACTCTACTAGAAATATTAGAATTAAGATAACAAGCAAGACTAGAAAGATTATAAGAATTGCAATAGCTTCATAATTTCCTGAAAACAGAGAATATAGCGAAATTGGTTCAAATTTAATCATTTCATTTTGAGACATAAAAAGAAGTATATAGATTGAGATTGCTGGGAGTGCTAAAAGAAGAATAAAACTTGAAATCTGGGTTTTTCTTGAAATTTGAAAATCTAAACCTTCTATTTTGTTTTTATATAAGTAAAAAGCTGTAAAACCTATCATGAGGACATAAGTATATCCTACACAGATTACAAAGAATATTGTCTGACCTATCGATAGGAATACCAAAGAGAAGGAAATGAAACTAAGTAAAAACCAAATTAAACTCACTCTATTAGTACTTATAATACCTTTAACAAGCAATCCTGCTCCAAGAAAACTTCCAAGATAATAATATACTTCTAAACTTGCGTTAGAAAAAACTATTACAAGTGTTATCAAAACTAGAAACAAGGCTAATTTAATACTTTGCCAAATTTTCTCCTTTAATCTGAAAATGTTGGGTAATATAATTGTTACAACTAATAATAAACTTAGAATTGAAATTATAATAGTTGAAACAAAATCATTTATGCCAAACATCTGAAGTCAGAAAAAATTGGAAAAAGAAAAATAAAAAGGTTTGGGAATCGAAATTAGATTTCTAACTCGTTTTCTTACTTTTTCGCCTTCTATAATAACTAAAAGTTGCGATTACAACAACCACTGAAATCAAACCTACTGGGTTATCAAAGAATGAAGCTACTGTTAATTCAGGAATAGGTAAGTTAGCGGTGAAAAGTGGTATACTTATATTATATCCAGGAAAACTAGGCATATCAGGTAAGAGAGGATTTCCTTCACCAAAGGTGGTGAAATTCCCAATAGTATAATTCAATCCATAATCTATTCTATATTCAAGATTGGTACCTAGAGCTTTTGTTAAATTAACATAATATATTGGTATATCATGCACTAAGTTTATTCTGATAGTTTCATATAAAGGATCAGGATAATACAGAACTTCCCAGTGAAGAGAAGATTCTGCAGGAATCCTTAAACTCCACTTTGCGTTTAATTTTATAGTAAATAAATTATCTACAGAAGTGAAATTATAGTCAGTTAAATCAAATGATCCAACACCCCAAAAACCATAATAAGTATCCATTTCAATGTCGTTGTCTGTATCAAGACCGAGAACGTTCATGTAGACGGTAGGTTTTGTATAATTGCCAACTATTGGATCTGTTGGTGTATGAACAATATCTCTATAATCATCACTGGTTTGACGCATCACTCCAGAGAAATCCCAAGTTTCTTCGTCTTGAGCAGTAGAGACTGTACTTGACATAAAGAAGAAAGAAGAAACCATCAATCCAATTAGTAATAAAGTTAGTTTTTTCATTTTTTCATCCTCCTAACCTTCTTTCCAAACTTCAGAATAATTAACGAAATTCCAATAGCTGCTAAAACAGAAACAAATGGGAAGTTAACCTCTATACTATGAGTCCTTGGTCTAGAAGTTCTAGATACATTTTGAGCCACAGTTATATTATAGGTGGGCCACCACTCATCCTCAGGATAAACAGTACCAGGTGGACCAGTAAATAGGGGATTGGTTGGACCAAAGGTGGTGAAATTTCCATTGATAATAGTTTGATCTTTATTGATTTGTTGCCATTGTCCTACAACACCAGTTCGATTTACTAAATAAGCGATATGAACTGGAGTGTTTAAATCTGTTCCAGAAAACAGTGAAGGAATAGCTATAACTTTAGCTTTTACTCTCTCAAAAATGAAGTAAATATCTTCGTTATAATAAGGACTCGAACTATTAATTATTGGAGAATCTTTGGTAACATCTATCCACCCCATTCCTTCTTCATGAGAAACATTAAAACCATATTCAGCTCCTGGTGCAGGTTCTTCCCAAAATAATGAAGCAAACGGAGCATTCCTTATTTCGTTAATTCCATGTAGAGCTACTATAGTATCAGGTAGAATATCTGAATCTTCTAGACTGTCCAAAGCGAAGATAAATGTTCTGAGAACTTCGGGATCTGCTATGATTGATTTTGTTACACCATCTGCAGGATACTGAGGGATATATTGCAAACGATACCCTTGTTGGTTAATTATTCCTTTAAAATCCCAATTTTCTGCATAGTCTGATTGACCAGTAGTGGTTTTAAAACTATCGTTTACAAATGGGGTAAATAAAAAGGATATAATGATAGTTAAACAAATTATTTTTGGATATTTCACTATTTCCACCAGAAATTCTATTCTACAAGAATAGTTAAAGTGACATTTATAACCTTTTTTGTTTAAAATTAATGTTTGTAAAAAACTGACATATAGTAATTTTTAAAGCGTTAAAAAAATTGTTTGAACCAGATGTCTTGGTTAGAGGATAAAAAACGAACTCATTCAATAAAGGAAATTGCAAAAGTTATTTGGCCTTATATTGCGAGAAGAAAAGGTTATTTGACTTTTGTTGCTATAGTTTCGTTTTTTGCTGCAATAATTGGTTTAATTACTCCTTTACTAGTCAGACAAGTAATCAATTCAGCTATTCCTGAAAGTAATATTACTTTAGTATGGATAATAGGTGCTAGTATTCTTGCAGTTGCTTTGATTGGAGGAGTGTTACAATACATTTCGAGATTTTATGCAGCTAAATATGCTCAAGATGTGATATACGAATTAAGAAATGACATCTATAAAATTTTACAAGAATTAAGTTTAGAATTTTATGATGAAGAGAACACTGGTCAAATTATGACAAGGGTAACAACTGACCTAAATGCCATACAAAGTTTGATTAGTTTTACACTTCGATTAATTATGAATGGAGTCATCTATTTCATAGGTTCTTATATTGCTATGTTAGTTATGAGTTGGAGACTAGGTTTAATTTTAGTTGCTCTTTTCCCCGGTTTTATATGGTTAGTATATTGGTTTAGTACAAAAGTAAGACCTCTTTTCTATCAAGCAAGAAGACAATTTGGAGATGTAACTTCAATACTCCAAGAAAATGTTACCGGTGCTCATGTGGTTAGAGGTTTCGCTCAAGAAGAAAATGAGATCAATAAATTCAATGAATCTAATATTATATATCGAGATTTAAGAATCAAAACACAAGTTTATAGAGCAGTCTACTTCTCAGTTATGACTTTATTGATTGGAATAGGAACAACTCTCGTAATCATAGTAGGTGGAATACAAATTGCAAATTACCAACTACAAATAGGTGATTTTGTTGCTTTTCTATCGTATCTTGCATTATTACCAGGTCCAACAAGACAATTAACAATGTTAGTAGGTGTTTTTCAAAGATCATTAGCTAGTGGAGATAGGATTATTGAACTTATAACTGCAAAGAAAGAAGTTCAAGAAGATCCAGATGCGATATCACCGCCTAAATTCAAAGGTGATATTTCTTACACAAATGTTTGTTTTGAATATGAAAAAGGAATACCCATTCTTAAAAATGTGAGTGTCACTATCCCAAGCAGTCAAAAGGTCGTTATTCTTGGAGGAACGGGAAGTGGGAAAAGTAGCTTTGTTAATCTGTTATCTAGATTTTATGATCCAACAGAAGGATCAGTAAAAATAGATGGTCAAGATATAAGAAGATATAAACTCAAAGAAATGAGAAAACAGATTGGTTTGGTCCTTCAAGAAACATATCTTTTTAACGCGTCTTTGAAGGAAAATATTTCTTTTGGAAAACCTGATGCAACAGAAGAAGAAGTAATTGAAGTAAGTAAAATTGCCAAGATACATGATTTTATTTCAGTATTACCTGAAGGGTATGAGACCAAGGTAGGGGATAGAGGAATCACGTTGTCAGGAGGTCAAAAACAGAGAATATCGATTGCACGTACTCTATTAACTGATCCATCAATACTGATATTTGATGATTCAACTGCTTCAGTTGATGCTGAGACAGAAGCTCAGATTCAAGAAGCGTTAGATATTTTGAGTACAGGTCGTACAACCATCATTATCTCTCAAAGAATATCTTCAGTTCATTATGCAGATAGGATTTTGGTTTTCGAAGAGGGCGAAATTGTTCAAGATGGTAAGCATGAGGATTTGATTAGCGCTCATGGATTATATCAAGACATATACTATACATTAGAGAGAAGTTATGGAGAGATTGAACCTCGTATCATAGAATCTGAAACTAAACCAAGAGGTGATAACTAATGGGACACTTTATTAGAGCTATGGCTAGAGAGGAAGAACATCGTGAGAAGAAGTATTCTGATTGGGTTCTTTTCAAACGAATCTTTAGTGTATTTGGATACTATAAATCAGAAGCTTTTTCTGTGCTTACTATAGTAATCACTTTTTCTGTTTTTACAACTACAATTCCGTTATTATTAGCTAAAATTATCGATCTTTTTATCACACCGTTTGCAAAATCAAGCGCATATATTGTAAAATATCTCAATTCATTCACTTATTATAGTTCTTTACATAATTCGTTAATACAAAGTAAACTTGAGATTATAGCTCCTACTGCTTCACAACAAAATCTGAATGCTATTATAATAATTGGGAGTATGTACCTGCTATTTATGGTACTTAATTTTGTACTGATACTAGCAAGAACTGTCTTCTTTGCTCGTTTAGGTCAAAAGATGATCTATAGAATAAGAAACGATCTTTTTTCTAAATTACAATATCTTTCTTTTGATTATTTTACTGAAATAGAATCAGGAAGAACCATTTCTAAATTAACAAACGATGTAGATGCTCTTGGAGAATTATTGACGACAGGAATTATAGATATTTTTGCAGATTTTGTTAGTTTAATTTGGATTTTAGCTTTAATGTTCATTCTTGATGTACAAATGACACTTTTTACTCTCACAGTTATACCAGTTTTGATAGTTATAGCATTTATTTTTCAAAAGAGAGTACGTTCTGCTTATAGAAGAACAAGAGTTGCTATTGCTCAAGTTACCGCTAATCTACAGGAAACCATTTCAGGTGTTAAAGTAACAAAAGCTCTTTCTAGAGAAGAGAAAAATATTCAAAATTTTAAAGGTTTAAACCAGGAGAATTATTCTGCTAATATACAAGCTGCGAGCGTTTCATCTTTATTTATGCCAATTATCCAGATTATTGCAGCATTAGGAAGTACTATTGTTATAGTATATGGTGGATATGCAGTGATAACGACAGGATCTATAACATTAGGAGTGTTGTATGCTTTTCTAGAATACTCAAATAGATTTTTTATGCCAGTTATTAGTTTGTTTACATTTTATACTACAATACAATCAGGATTTGCAAGTGCAGAAAGAATATTTGAGATTCTTGATGAAGAACCATCTGTTAAGAACGTTGAAAAACCTATTTATCCTGAGAAGATAAAAGGTCATTTGAAATTAGATAATGTCCATTTCAGATATACTGAAAATGTACCTATACTCAAGGATATCAATCTTGAAATTGTGCCAGGAAAAAGCATAGCTCTTGTCGGGCAAACTGGTGCTGGAAAAACCACCATTACTAAATTACTTTCACGATATTATGATGTAACTGATGGAAATTTGTATGTTGATGGATTAAATATTAAAGATATAGATTTAGAAACTCTAAGAAAAAATATTGCTGTAGTTCCTCAAGATGTTTATTTGTTTAGCGGATCAATAATGGATAATCTGAAATTCGGAAAGAAGGATGCTTCAGATAAAGAAGTTTACGATATATGTTTGATTTTAGGATTGCATGACTACATATTAAGACTTCCTGAAGGTTATGATACAGATGTTAAAGAAGGAGGTGCTAGGTTGTCACTTGGTCAGAGACAACTGATATCGCTTGCAAGAGCTGTTGTAGCAGATCCAAGTATACTTATTTTGGATGAATGTAGTAGCTCTGTTGACCCAATAACTGAAGCGTTAATACAGAAAGGTATTAACTATATTTTGAGAGATAGAACTTCAATAATAATTGCACATAGGTTAAGTACCATTAAAAATGTCTCACAAATAGTAGTTCTAGATGATGGAGAGATTGTTGAAATAGGTTCTCATAATGAATTGATGAAAAATAAAGGAAAATATCACGATTTATATGAGACACAGTTAACAAGCAATGTAATAACCTAACGATATCTTCATTTCAAAATCCTTTTTATAGTAACATTTTACACTATCCATGAATGTAATATGGCAAGAGTAGAAGAACTTATAGCTAATAAGAAGGGGAGGGTTCTTTGTCTAGGTAATGAGGCTATAGCTCGAGGAGCAATAGAATCAGGTGTCCAAATCTTCGCAGCTTATCCTGGTACTCCAAGTAGTGAAGTAAGTAATGCTCTTATTGCAGCAGCACCAAAACTAGGTTATTATGCTGAATGGAGTACAAATGAGAAAGTCGCATTTGAAACAGCATTTGCAGCTTCCATAACAGGAGTTCGAGCAATGACTGCATGCAAACATGTAGGAATAAATGTATTAGCAGATGCACTGTTTAGTGCTGCATATATGGGAACCACTGGTGGTTTTGTTGTTTTAGTCGCTGACGATCCTAATTGTTTTAGTAGTCAAAATGAACAAGATTCTAGGTGGCTTGGAGTTACTGCTCAAGTTCCAGTACTTGAACCTTCCAATCCTCAAGAAGCTAAAGAATTTACTAAATTAGCTTTTACGATTAGTGAGAAATTTGAACAGATTATAATTTTAAGATCAACAACTAGAATTTCTCATGCTAGAGCTGATATTGAATTTAATGAATTTGAATCCAATTTCAGAGAAGGAAAATTTGAAAAAAGTTTGAGATATATATGTTTACCTGCTCTAGCTAGAGCTAATCATCCAAAACTTGTAGCAAAATTAGAAGAAATTAAGGAATGGATCCCTGAAAGTGGATTATCAATTATAGAAGGACCAGATGATAATGAATATGGTGTAATTACTAGTGGTATATCCTATAGTTATCTAAAAGATGCATTAGCACTTTTGGAGAAAGATATACCAATACTTAAACTTGGTATGATCGCTCCACTTGATGAACAAACTATACTTGAATTTGCTAAAAACAAGAAGAACATTATATTTATTGAGGAAGTTGATTCATATCTAGAAGATCGAATCAGTGCGCTTCTTCTACAAAATGGCCTTAATCCAAAGATACACGGTAAATGTACAAATATAACTAATAGATACCACGAACTAAATTCTAGACTTGTAGCTGAAGCTTTACAGGGAGTTATCGGAGGTGAATTAGAATCGGTTTCAGAGATCAACGCGATTTCTGAAGAGACTAAGGAATTTGTTCCTTTCAGACCACCACTTTTCTGTCCAGGATGTCAACACAGAGCAGCCTTCTGGGAACTATCCAAAGTTGTTAGAAAGAACAAAGGGATATTTGCTTCAGATATAGGATGCTATTCTTTAGATCCTTGGGTTACAGATACAATTCTATGTATGGGTGGTGGGATAAGCATGGCAAATGGATTTGCACGTGTTATCACAGATAAACCTATCTTTGCATTTATCGGAGATAGTACCTTCTTCCACACTGGTTTGCCTGCTTTAGCAAATGCTGTTTATCAGAAAGCAAATATCAACATTTTAGTTCTTGATAATAGAATGACTGCAATGACTGGATTTCAACCAAATCCAACTGAAATGTTAGATATAGCTGATGTAGCTAAAGCTTTAGGGGTTGAATACGTAGTAGAATTTGATCCTTACGATTTTGAGAAAGGTAAGAAAACATTTGAAGACGCTTTGAAGCATGAGGGGCCTACTGTAATTATAATGAGAAAGATATGTGCAAACGAGTGGTGGAGACAAACCAGAAGAAGAGGAGAAAAAATAGAAGTATATACCATTGATCCTGAAACATGTACTGCTTGTGGCACTTGTTTGGTTCAATATCAATGTCCTGCAATTCACTGGAGTATAGATACCAATTCTAAAGGTAAGAACTATTCAGTAATCGATCCATCAATGTGTACAGGCTGTGGTGTTTGCGCCCAGATATGTCCTTTTGAGGCTATTTCAAAGGTGGTGGACTAGATGGTTGACACTTATCAAATGATAGTATGTGGTGTCGGTGGTCAAGGAATTCTTACAATAACTGATATCATCGTCATGGCAGCTCAAGAAAAAGGACTAAGAGTGTTAGGTTCAGAAGTACATGGAATGGCTCAAAAGGGAGGTTCTGTTGTAACGAACCTAAAGATAGGAAAAGAGTTGTACTCTCCTGTTACACCTATAGGTAGCTGCAAAGTACTCATTGGATTAGAACAGAATGAAACACTTAGATACTTAAAGTACCTGAAACCTGGAGGATTTGTATTAACTTCAACAACTGTATTGTTTCCAATTGTATGGAAAAAGGACAAGAAAGCAGCTCAATTAGCAAGAGAGAAAATAGAAGAAAACTTGGCAAAATATAAAGCAAAAATAGTTCGAATCGATGCTGAAAAACTAGCTATCGAAGCTGGTTTAGCATTAGCTCAGAACATAGTATTACTAGGAGCATTATCTCAAGTAGAAGGATTTCCTTTAACTGTAGAAGAACTTAAAGTAGCTCTAAAACAGAGAGTACCAGCTAAATATCTTGAAGAAAATATAAAAGCATTCGAGTTAGGAATAAATGCAATTTCTAACTCCTAATTACTTTTTATCGTGCATGATAACTATTCTGAATTATTAGTTCGTATTAATAAGAAACTATTTTTCCTCGTCTGGTAATTGTACAGGTTCAATTATCTTCTCACCTGCAACAGCCTCATCAACAGAATGTATGGAAGAGCCATAATCACGAAGTGTTTCTTGAATTTCATCAAATACAAGGTTGTCACCTTCTATAGTAACATTGATCCCTTCTGTACTCGAATCAGTTTCAGTTCTAAAAATATTTACTGATACTACACCAGGTAATTCAGCAATAGCAGAAGCCAAGACATCAATTCTCGGTTGATGAGGTTTTAAAACATCTAATACAAGTCTTCTTATCCGAACAGTTCTAGAGGGCGTAACCATCTTTATTTCACAATTTGCGATAATTTAACTACTTGAATTTTTATTTCTTTAATTCTTAAACTTTTAGATACCTAAATTTAGACGTTTTTAATATAAAAAATCAGAAACATTTTGATTACCATAACGAAAAACAATATTAATTATAGTAAAGAATAAGAAGTGGGAACTCCCAATAACTTTGTACAACAACGTGATGAGGTCTATGTCAAAAAAATTTCCTTATGATATATGGATATCTGCAGGGAGTGATGCAGGTATCAGTTTTGCAACAATAGGACGTTTAGCAAAAGATTCAAGCATGATGCAAGGTATACTTCTTTCTCTACAATCATTGATGACAACTGAAGTTAATGTGAGTAATTCACAATTTATGACAGGAGAAAATGAATATGTAAAATTCGGTACATTTACTCTTGCTGAACAAGTTGAAAATGTTGTTGTTCAATATGTTGTTAAATCAGATCAACCGAATAAATTAACAAAGGAAGACGAAAAATTAGTTCAAGAATTGGCACTTTCATTCTGTAGATTTATAATTTTAACTCCTAAATTCCATCAGCATCTTGCTACAGGGAGAATGATCTCTCCAGATAATGTATCCAAAGCTTTTCTTAAAGCATGTACAATTGCAAAACAGAAAATTTCTGTTCAAAAAAATAATAAAGGATTGTTAGATTTAATCGATAAGAACCTCAGAGATTTAGAGAAAGATAGTATCAAATATCCAACAATTGCGCAATTGAGAGATCTGAGAGAGTGGATAGGAGAGGATGAAAATTCGTGGGAAAATGGGGCTTTAGTCACATTTAAACGACAATTACTTGTGCAAATGGTAGCACAAGATATTCTTAATCAAATCATCACAGAAGATCCGTTTGTTCTGATTGAATATGGAACACCTCGATATGTTATTGAAGAGATTAGAAACCACATTGAAAAATATTTGAGAGGAAGAGAAATCAAACCAAAAGAATTGGTTGATCAATATCTAACTAAAAATCTGGATAAGAAGGTAAAAGCTCAACTAAAGAAGTTAACAATAGATGAGATTCATTCATCTAACTCATTCATAGCTCATAATTTAGCTAAAGAAGTGATATTCTCACTCTCTAAGGAAGATCCTATCTGTGCTTTAATTGATTTTAGAAATGTAGATCTTTACTCTACTATTAGAAATGAAATTGGGATAGCAACTGAAGTTCCAAATCCAGGGGATTTAATTTGTAATGCACTGATAGAAGATGTAACACCTTTAGCTCTCCAAAGCGCAAGATTATTCTTTAATCAGCTGATAAAACCATTTGAAGGAAGAAGGCTTCCTAAAAGTATTTGGAATGTTATTGTAGATTTTTCGTTCTCTATTTTAGATGAAAAGAAAATAAAACCTGTCAAAAAGAAAAATGGTAAAGATAAGAGTACAGGAATAGGAATAAAAAGAGATTTAGTTAAAGAACGAGTATCAAAATTATCAGTTATTCAAAATGGATGGTTGAAAGAACTTGCAAAGAAATTTGAAGAAATGGGTATTGGAAAGCAATTACAGATTTCCAATGTTGAAGAATCTGTTGTTTTTGCTAGTGCACTTGAAAAAGCTATAATCACAACTCTTGAAAAAATTGTAAAAGACCAGCTATTCAACTCAAGCTTAGGTGATATCTTTGCATATATGGTAAATTCTTTCAAGGATATAGCACCTAAAACAGTTTTTGTGAATATTTTAGAAGGTATTATGGAAGATCTCAAAAAACGGAAATATGATACACCTACACAAATGGCACTAAACTCTAGAGATCTTATACGTTCAGCTTTAGAGGAAGGAGCCATAAAAGCACATGTAAATTCTGTTCCTGTTCAGCTGAAGAAGTCCTTCTTCAAAGGAAGTTACTTGAAATTTGATGGACGAAGAATCTCTGCAGCTGAAATTATCCAAAAACAAGGGGTCACACTAAATATCGGTAATAAAGTAATGCCACTTAGAGATGCAGAGAAAGATGCAGAATTTCTAACAACTTGTTTCTTAAACTCAAAAATCATGAAAAGATCATATCCAAAAGCTATTCTTCGTGGAATGATTGAATCTTATCTTCAACAGATGTTCCATTTTGAAGGTGAAGTATACAACCAACTGGACACTTTAATAACTGTCTTCAACAGAGAAGTCGCAACAAAACTAACACCAGCACATCGTCTTCCAGATATACAGAATAGTTTTCCATCATTTCCAATTATCAGAAATATTCCACAAAGATTTACAGGTAAGAATTTTCACGAGAGATGTCAAGAAAGTTGGAATATGTATGCGCCTAAAATTCACAAGGTACTTCAGGATTTACTTTCTGGTTTCTCATCTCTGAAATCTAAAGATTCCAATTACAAGAAGAAGGCAATGAAACTCTATACTACTGCAATTAAGGAATTGAAAGATATTCGAAAAAACCTAATTAAAAATTGGAGTCCTTTGAACGATCAAATGACTAAAATGGTTGAAAACTGGTCTAATGAGGTAAGTGTTGATTTATCCTCTCATCTTGATACAGTCAATAAGAAAGCTCATACGTGGCTTGGAAATGAATTCAAGATTCAGAAGTTAGAATATGGCAAGTTTACTATCTCTGAAAAGCAAGGTCTGAAAGAAATAATAGATACTGTAAATCAATTAAATCCTCATGAGATTGCTGATCTTCCTAAAAATTTCATGGAGATAGCTATTTCTATATTACTTTATCGAAGAATTCCCGAATATGTGATAGATGAATCATATACACAAATGATTAGTGGTGAAAAAAAGGTTGCTGATTCAGTCTTAAAAGCTTGGAGTAGAAGTCGTTCAAGGAAGGAATTTGAGAACAATCTTTATCTTAACATGCGCTCACTTGGAAATACTTTTACTAAAATGATTAACACATATGGGAGACTTACAAGTACTTTGTTTGTTGAAAATGATTTAGAACTTTCAAGTGACATCAATGGATATTATATCGTTTTAGGAAGCCTTCCTAAAGAGATCTATTCTACAAAAAATGGTGTTTTAGATATCATTAAATTCCCAAATGTTGAAGTCGCGAGTCATCCTAAAGATTGGGAAATAAGATTGTACTTAGAGCCAGGTTATAAAAGAGATATGGATGAATATAGAGACAAATTGATTGTGATGAGTGATATCATAGGTTTTGTAGCTAGAAAGAAGTTCGATGAAAATATTGGTCCTGTTCTTGAAGGAATAAAAGCAGTAATTTCATACCTAATTGAAAATGGTGAAACAAATGTTATAGACCTTACAGAGACAATAAAAGAAGCACTCTTTAGGTTGTCTGAATATCCAACTACAATTGCTGAAGAAAAAGAGAAATAAATCATTTTTAAATACTGATAAATTATTTAATAGCACTTATTTAGGATTTCTAGGGCCGAATATTGCTGTTCCAACTCTAATTAAATTTGAACCTTCTTCAATAGCAATTTCATAATCACTAGACATACCCATTGAGAGAAAACAATTATCTGTTTCAAGGGAATGTAAAAACTTCTTTTGATATATTGAATAGGTTTTTGAGAAAAATTTTCTTAGCCAATCAGGAGAATTTTCATATTGGAGAGGAGCTATTGTCATTAGACCCCGAACCTCGATAGAGGTGTATTTTTTTACTATTTCTAAGAATTTTAATAATTCTTTTTCAGTCAAACCTTTTAAATTCTCAACGTCACTGAAATCAACCTGAAAAAAAATGGGATATAATTTGTTATTACTCTCAGAGTATTTATTCAATAATGAAAGGATTTGTTCAGATTCTACACTTTCGACTAAATCACATTTTTCAACTGCAAATTTGGTTTTATTGGATTGTAATTGTCCAATAACGTGAATAACAGTAGAAGGTTTGTGGTTTCGTATTGCACCAATTTTTCTTTTAAATTCTGTTCCAACTATCTCACCTATGTGAGTTAAACCACTATCAAGAGCAGGTTGAATTCTAGCCATTTCAATTCTTTTTGTAACACCAACAATAGTAATATCAGATAAGTCCCTACCAGAAATACTTGCACTTTTTTCAACCTTCCTAAGAACTTCTTGGTAATTTGATTTAACATCTATTTCATATGTAAAATCTGACATCTTGTAAAAGTTACAAACACATCAAAAAAAGGATTACTATAGAGAGAGATTTTCTTTTTCAAATAATACTCTTCCTTCCATTCCTCCATGTACCATTATTGTGTTTCCTGAGATGTGACCAGCTGAATGATCAGAGAGTAAGTACACTACTGCTCTAGCTACGTCTTCTGGTTTAGCTATTTTTTTCATGGGAATAGTCTGAAGTATCTTTCTAACAGTTTCCTTATCTTCTAAAGATTTTTCTGCCATTTCTGTTAAAACCCATCCGGGAGCAACTGTGTTCACTCTTCCAAATGGTGCGTAATTTACAATCTCATTCTTCCAAGTATTTGTTAGACCATATTGTAACGCAGCTTTAGTTGCAGAATAATCAGCATGTCCTGCTTCACCAAACAATCCTGCAGTGGAACCGATTAAAACTAAAGATGCGTTATTATCAGGATACTTTTGTAGATTCTTGAAAAACGCTTTCACACAGAGAAAAACACCTGTAAGATTTACATCTAATGTATTTTGCCATTGTTCTAATTCTAATTCAGCTGTGAGTTTAGGAGAAGGTGACCAAACTCCTGCATTTGCTACTAATCCGTCTATTCTTCCAAAGTGATTATTAGCTTTAGAGAATATTTCCAATACTTCCTCCTCTTCTCTCAAATCTCCTTTTAGTAAGACGACTTTTCCCTCAATATATCGATTTTGCAGTTCTTGAGCCATTTTAATATTCTTATGATAATGAATCGATATTTTTGAACCTTCAAGAATTAAATGTTCTATTATAGAACGCCCAATACCACCAGTTCCTCCTGTAACTAAAATATGTTTATCTTTAAGTTGTAAATCCATGATTAAAAAAAGAGCTAGTGGATTTTAAATCTATTTGAGATTAAACTTATCTTCAATAGTATATCTTTATATTCTTTCAAGTATCACAAATTAACGATTAGTATGTCCAACGATTATATAGATAAAGCATTAAGTAAATTAGAAAAACTAAAGTTAACTTATGCTGATATTCGTGCAGAAAACTCTCTAATGACACAGATTCGAACGGTGAATGGAAAAGTCGAAACAAGTACCACAGGTATAGAATCTGGAATAGGAATTAGAATTCTAAACAATGGTGCATGGGGTTTTGCCTTTGGTCCTTTGGAGAGTTTTGAAGAAGTAATTGAAATGGCAATTGAGGCCAATAAATTAAACTTGAAACATAAAAAACGAGATATTAAATTAGTTGAAATGAAAACTACAGAAGATTCTTTTGAAGGAGAGCAAAAAAAGAAAATCGATGATACAGGATTTGATGAAAAAATCGAATTTACTTTGGAAACAGACAAAGCACAAGAAAATGAAAAAATCAAATCGAGAACCACATTATATCGAGAAATACTCAAAAAAATGATACTAGTAACGACAGAAGGAACTAAAATAGAATATAAAGTTCCTTATGTTATGATGTATGCCCTCTCTGTTGCTCGAGAAGAAAGCGAAACTATTGAAGGTTACAGTAGAATAGGTCATCTAGGTGGTATAGAACTCTTTGATTTTCGTAATCCTACAGAATTAGGAGAAAAAGCAAAAGAAAGAGCACTTGAAGGATTGAAATCACCTAAAGTAAAAGCTGGCCGATATCCAGTCGTTTTGGATGGTACTATTAATCATCTTTTCGCTCATGAAGCATCAGGTCACAGTGCAGAAGGAGATTTCGTTCAAACTGCAGGTGTTCTTAGAGGTAAGATTGGTAAAAAAGTAGGTTCATCTCACGTAAATCTAATCGATGATGGTTCTCTAAAAGAAACAGCTGGAATAAATTCCTTTGGTTACTTGAAATATGATGATGAAGGAATTCCTGGACAGAAAACATTCATCATCAAAGAAGGGATTCTTAAAACTTATCTAAATGATAGAGCTTCAGCAGATTATTTTAATCAGAAAGCTACTGGAAATTCCAGAGCTCAAGCTTACAATGTTCCTCAAATTGTTAGGATGACAAATACGTACATTGCACCTACTAAAACAGGTATGAAAGAAGAGGAATTGCTTGAGCAAGTGAAAAATGGTCTGCTTCTAATGCAAGGCGGTGGAGGACAAGTTGATCCTATTAAGGGGACGTTCAACTTTGGAGTTTCTGAATTATACGAAATAAAGAACGGAGAGATAGGTCAAAGGTATAGACCTACAACATTAGCTGGAAATACTTTAGAAACACTAATGAAGATAACAGGTGTATCCGCAGAAATGGGGAATCCTTTGGATAGCATTGGTTTTTGTGGTAAAGATGGACAATCTGCTCCAGTTGGAGTAACCGCTGGATGGATGGCTGTAAAAAGCATAGTTGTAGGATAGGTGAAAAATATGGTTAAAAATAATCTAAATGAGAAAATCCAAAAAGCGCTTGATGTAGGATTGAAATATGCTAACAAAGCAGGTGCTAATCATTGTGAAGCTTTTGGTATTAATGAACGCTCTTTCAATCTAGAATTAGAAAAAGATAAACCTAAACACAACATGGGTATTCTTCATGGTATATCATTCAGGGTCATAGCAAATAATGCAGTAGGATTTGCTTATACCTCGTCTTTTGCAGAAAAGGACATTGAAATGACAGTGAATATGGCCATTCAATGTGCTAAAACAAAGAAAAAAGATCCAGATCTCTCTCCATTTCCAAAACCAATGAAGAATAAAGCTAAATTAAAAATGGACAAAAAACTCTATTCAGTTGACACAAATTCAATAGCAGAGATTTTTGAAAAGATGATGCCAGATGAGCTACCAAAGGACACCTTTTTCCTTCAAGCACTTGGATTAGTAGCAATGGGAGATTCTTTTCTAAAAACATCAGAAGGGATCGATTTAATTGAGGCAGATGCTGGTTATGGTCTCGGAATTGGATTTTTATCAACACATGGTTTCCCGAATTATGATTTTCATTTTGAAGGTTCTCGAACCTTAGGGGGAATCAACCCTCAAGAAGTCACAAAAATAGCTTTAGAGAAAACTTTGGAATCAGCTAAACCTAAAACAATGTCTCTTGCTGGAAATTATCCTATTATTATATCACCAGAAGGATCATATGGTCTTTTCGGAGGATTATTTGAAGTACTTACACAACTTTTGAAAGGAGATAAAGCTTCAAGAGGAGAAACCGTGTTTGCTGATAAAATAGGAGAACAGATTGCTCCAGACAACTTCACTCTTATTGATGATCCGCTTCATCCTGATATGATTACTTCAGCTCTTTATGATGGAGAAGGTGTCCCCACTGAACGAACAAAACTAGTCGAAAATGGCATATTGAAGACCTATTACTTAGATAGCTATTATGCTGGAAAACTCAATATGAAGAGTAATGGAAAAGCTCAAAGAGGTAGCTTTCTTGGAGGTAATCCTGCTAAAACACCTCCAGTAATTGGTTCTTATGCTACCATTATAGAACCTGGAAATGTCTCTCTTGAAGAAATGCTTTCTGAAACAAAAGAAGGATTTATGCTGAAAAGTTTCATGGGAATACATATGTCAGATTTCAGTAGTGGTAGATTTGCTGTTACAGGTTCAGGATGGTATCTAAAAGATGGAGAGATTAAGTACCCAGTTCAAGATATTTCAATCTCCGGAACACTCCCTGAACTTCTTCTTAATATAGATATGATTTCTAAAGAGAGAAAGAAGGGTTTGAATAATGAGGTTCCATATCTTAGAGTATCTGAATTAAGTGTGGCTGCAAAGAAACTTGACTTCAAGATAAGATTTGGTCTGAAAGTCTTGAAGACTCTTGTAAAACTAGGGATAATGAAAAATCCCTTTATCTAATTTTTAAAACAAAATAAAAAGAAAAAGAAAAAGAAAAGTTGAGATAGTGTTTATCTCTTTTTTGTATATATTACTGCACTAGCAAGTGCTACTATTCCAAGGATTGTTACTATTGATACAACAGTATATTCGGGTACAGCAGGTAAGCCTGTCAAAACTGAGTACAAATCTGGAAGTGCTCCAAATGTACTGCCTATCATGATTTCCATGTAAGCTGATACAAGACCACCATTTGATCCGTAGTCAGGTGTTTGTGTCATTTCAAAGTCAAAACTTGTCTTTAATCCTGCACCTAATAATACTCCAGTTGTTTCATCAATGCCTACCCAGATAGTTCCTCTAATCCAACCTTCATAAGTATCTGTCTCCCATTGATAATCTCCATTAAGATTGGAGAATTCTAAATCAATAGCAGCATCTACTGATATGTAGTAATAGTTTATAGGACTACCAGTTCCAGTGTAATGGAATTTGTTTGCTTCAAGTGTCAAACCAAAATCATAAAGATTGAAGTTTGTGTTTTGAAGAGATAATGCATTGAAAGCGTCTTCAATGTAGGAAGTTGCACCGAATATTGAATTAAGAGTTGTCCAGACACCATCCAGCAATTCATAATCTGTTGAATATTGTGGACCTTGTGGTGAGAATATTAGCCATTCATAATCTCCTATCTCTGGTGCTTCTGAAGTATTTGAAGGATTATACAGCGTCATTTGTGCGTCTGCCCAAAGACCGTCATACCCAATCATATCTACACCGAGTAATGGATTACCGACTGCGTCTAATCCGTTATTCTTGAATTCAACTACTCCATCCACAAAATCAGGATTTGCGGTTGGTGGTAAATCAAAGTAGAATACGAAATTATTTATTGTATATAACCAAGAATCTGGAGTTGGCATTACAGGAGCAATATTATCAGCTCTTGAAGGATCTAATTCGAGAACAATACTAGCCCATACATCATCCATTGAATTGAAGCTAAGATCTAATGAAACATTTTGAAGATAACCTGTTAGAGTATTATAACACCATGTAACATTCATAGACAGTTCTGGTCCTCCATCATACATCTTAAGATCCATATAGAATAGATTGTTACCAGCATCATAAGTAGTATCGACTTCTTCAGTACTATTGTCTTCGTCTCTGTATTTATAATAAGTATCCATGGATACCCAATCAGTGTCTCCTGCATAGAAAGTTTGCATTGGTACAACGGGTTCATTGAAGTGTCCATAATCAAATGATCCCCAATCAAACTCCCAGTTTCTATCAACTAGTTCTTCGAGATCTGTTAACATAGTGTAACCCATCATAGGTGTTGGAGCAACAGAACCAGAATCTAGACTAAATGAGAAGTTTGGTAAGGTCATATAATAAAATGGTCCAGCATGCCACAGCCAATATAAGGCATTTGCATTGTTTGCGAGTGTTGCGTATAAGTAACCATTGTGATAACCATCACGATATTGATTATCATATATGAAATTAGCGCCTTGTTCATATGGATCGGTAGTAGAAGGTGAGTATGGTAAACTTGATGGAGTGTCATCTTCAGGATGACTAGCTAGTTTATCAGCTGCTCCTTCGGCAAAACCATCATAGTATGAATTCCACACATAATTTTGCAATCCATACATGTATTGTTCGCCTACAGAATATCCATATTGTCCATCGTCATAACCTGATGAATAGCCTTGATAGGCACCATCATTATATCCATGTTCATAAGAATCTCTTGGATCATAGATTGGATCATAGAAGTTGAAAGGATTGCTATAGTATCCAGTCCAATATCCAGACCAATAGTAGTTCTGGTAACCATCTACATAACCATACCAGTAAGTATTATGAGCGTTATCGTATAAGTCATTGTATAATTCATTGCTGAAATCTACTTTAGCTGCTTCATATCTATAACCTCTGCTGTAGAACATTTCATATGTATTCTGATAGTTCATATACATACTGAAATCATACAGATCAGCGGGAGCTGGAATTGTTCCTGGGTATCTTTTATCAGGTATTCTAGTAGTGTTGAAATCAAGTCTTCCACTGAGAAAACCTTCATCCCATGCTTCATGAAAACCGAAATAATAAGCATTTAAAGCTGTTACCCAATCATTCCATGCGGGATTAGCTCCACTTTGGAAGTATCCATCATATCCTATTCTATATCCTATGTAGTAACCTAAATCCGATGCAAACCATGTTATATCGTTTTCACTATAGCTATCACCGTAAGGTTCCCATGCACTGAATCCCCATCCTTGATCAGCTTCATACCATCCGTTATTAAATCCGGCATCAAATGAATTGTTGAAGTTAACCCAGAATGCGTCATCTATTGGGTCTACGAATCTTGCATATGGCCAATAGTCATGATAAGATGAATAGTCTGTGTTTCTAAAGTCGTCAGGGAATGAAAAATCAGAAGCATTTATTTCTACTCCTAATTCTTGATTTAATTTCAAGAATGAGAAGATACTCATAGCATTAACAGCTGTTTCATTTACGTAAGCCTGACTGTTATAATCATACTCATAAAGATTGATTAAATCAGTTTTAGCTATGTAAGTGATTAGCTCGGAACCTTCTAATGATCCGATTAATCCCTTGCCAAATTCAGGAGCTCCTGTTTGACTTAATAGCATATCAAGAACTTCCCAAATTCCTTCACCATATTGAAAAGTTGAGACGTTGTAAACTAGTTTATCACCATCTGCAACTGCATTAAGTTGAGGGGATGTGGGAACAGTACTATCTTGAGTAGCTCTAGGAGTTGCCGAATTTACAAAAGGCAGTAATAATATCAATAAGCCTATTCCTAAAAATATCTGTCTTTTCATAATTTGAACCCCTTTGGTTCTAATAATATATATTGAATATACCCTATAAAAAGATGATGTTCGTTTTTCACTTATTAGAATATAAGTGAAATTACAATAGAATGCAATTAAAGGGTAGAAAGGCGAAGTTTTTTGATTCAAAAATAAAGAGAAAATTAATCCAATTCTGCAGGTTGTTCGAATTGACTTCCAAAGAACTCAAAAATCTGGTAGCTACCGCATTCTTCACAATAAAAGGTCAAACTAAAAGCTTGATCTAAGTTTTCTCCAACAAAAGTTTGTTCTCTTTCTTCCTCACAGAATTTACAATAAATTTTAAGCTTTGGTTTATCTTCAGCCATTAAACATCATCATTATTTTATCTTATATCTTTTTAAGTGATTTGGATTTTATAAGTTTTTATCATAATTTAGTTCTTAATCGTTCAATAGCTTGTTCAATTTGATTCACGTTAACTGAACCAAAACTAGCTCTAACGTTATTTCTTTGTGTTGGACCAAATTCAGTGCCAGGAACAATTACTACTCTAGCAAGGTCAAATGCCTTACTTGAGTATTCTTCACAATCCGGATATTTGGTGCCTGAGATATCAGGATAACAATAAAATGAACCAGAAGGAGTTTTACAACTAATTCCTTCTATAGAGTTAAATCCTTTAACTATTGCATCTCTTCGTTTTTGAAACTCTTCACGTATAAATTTCTGAAATTCCTTTGATTCACGCATTTTCATATATTTTGCAATAGCAATTTGAGTCGGAGTAGTTGCATTTGCTACAACAAAACCATGATAAACAACTATAGGTTTCATCAATTCTGAAGCTGCAACACCATAACCCATTCTCCACCCTGGGACTGCATATGTTTTAGAAAAAGAATTAGCAGTAATAGTCCTTTCATACGCACCATCAATAGCGCCTATGTGAATGTGTTTCTTGTTATCAAAAGTATAATATTCATACACTTCATCGCTTATAATAAGTAAATCATAATCTACAGCAAGATCAACAATTGCTTTTAATTCGCTTTTTTCCATCACTGCTCCAGTTGGATTGCTTGGAAAATTCAGGATAATAACTTTGGATTTTTCAGTTATTAATTCTTTAAGTTTCTCAGTATCGATTTTGAAATCTGATGTTGATGGGATCCAAACATTTTTTCCTCCTGAGAGAACAACTTGTCTTGGATAAGTAAGGAAGCAAGGATCTTGAAGCAAAACCTCATCTCCAGTTTTGATATAGGTTTGGAGTGCAGTATACAATAATTGGGCACCACCACTTGTTACAATCACACCATCTGAATCGCTATATTCGACTCCATACTCATTTTTGTATTTTTCAGTTATAGCTTTTCGTAAACCTGGATTCCCAGGAGTTTGATCATAACTATTAAAATCGTTATCTACAGCTTCTTTGAGAGCTTCTTTTAACTCTTTGGGAGTATGGATATCGGGAGCACCTATTCCTAAAGATAAAACATCAGGAATACCTTGAGCTTTCGAAAATAAATCTCTTATACCACTTGGTTTTATTTTTGCTAGTTTTTCAGAATGAAAGGTCATCTATGGTCATACTGTTTTTATTTATTCCAAAATTAAGTTTTTTTGTTAAAACATGAAGAAAAATAACTTTTTTAAATTAATTGTATTATTTTGTCAGCAGGAGATTGAAGTTTATTCAAGATATCAGTAGTTTTTTGCCTATGTTGTTCTTTTTCTTCTATTTTAGATAAAAGCTCAAGAGCTCTAGTTTTAGCTGCTTCAAGTGTATATTCATTATAAAGAGGTATTCCAATGGATGAGATATATTCTAATACATCCACAGGTTCTGGATAATACGATATTGAAGGGGTTCCGATCGCAGCACCTTCTCTCGCCATTGTTGCTCCACCTGATATACATAAATCAGAATAATAACAAAGTGAGAGAGTATCAACAGCTCTGGGTGGAATGATGATTCTATCTTTGAATTTTTTCTTGAGATATTGCTTTTGTTTTTCGTATCTCGGAAAAATTACTGCTCTTCCTTCATAATTATTAAAAATTTCATCTAAAATCGCATCTAAAACTGTTTGATCTACCATGTCTCTATTCAGCATATAAGCTGCGTTGCTTTCTTCTGGTCTCCCCACTATGAAACTATCATCTTGATGTAATCCAAGTAGGCCTAATACATCTTTATTTGGTTTGAAATTTCTCAGCCATGCTACTTCATCAATACCATCATAAGGTTGTAATTGATCTTCAACAGCTCCAAGTTTCAACCATTTTCTTTTGTCTATACATGAACTATATACCAAATATTTGGACAAAGGAGTAGTTAGTTTTCCTACTGCTACTGCATGTGGAGAGTCGTTTATAGTTATGACAGGTATTCCTAAACCAAATGCTACTCGTGTAGATTCAGGAGATGCAAAAGAAATATGATAATCAGGTTTGGTTTCAAGTTGATTGATATATTGTGCTAACAAAGCTATTCTCTCATTTCCAGCCATCAATTTACCAAAAAGCGTTCCTCCCCCATGTTTACCTAAAATTTTCACGTCTAAATCCAAAAGGAGGAAAAGACTTGCTACATAATCATAATCTCTACAAGTAAAAATAGCTTCATGTCCCAATTTTTCTAACTCTTTTGCTATTGCATTAAATAGTAGAGGTTCCTTAGCAGTAACAGCATCAAACCAGAATATCATCATACTTCCTCTGTTTTAATTACAAAAAAATCTTGTGTTCTGTTTTAAGAAAAAGAGCGAAGAGAAAAAATCTAATCGCACTTACTATATCCGCAACTTTTGCAAGTAAAACATCCTTCAGAGAGTTCTAACATCGCTCCACAATCAGGGCAAGCTATAGTTCCATTAAATCTAACAATTTCTTCTCCATCAATATAGTTTTCCAAGACATGAGCTATTCCATCTGCACAGGATAATACTGTTTTACCTTGATAGAAGTTAGGATTAGGACATCGAATCCCTGCTAAATGCTCAACTATTGCTTCAAGTTTAACCCCAGAGCGGAGTGAGAGAGAAATCAATCTACCTACTGCTTCACTTTGACTGGTGATACATCCACCACTTTTCCCTACCTGAACAAATACTTCACAAACTCCAGTTTCATCTCTATTAACTGTTACATAGAGATTTCCACATCCTGATCTAATTTTATGGGTTCTTCCGAGAGTTACTTCAGGTCTTTCTCTTGGTTCCACTTTTTCAACAGCTCGGACTGATTGTTGAGCTTCAGTTTTCTCCTTTTTCTTTGTTGTAAGCACCTGATATTTGCGCGAACCATCTCGATATACAGTAATCCCTTTACATCCTTTCTGAAAAGCTAATTGGTAAGCTTTGGCTATGTCTTCTCTTGTTGCAGAATTGGGAAAATTGATAGTTTTACTGGTAGCATTATCTATATACTTCTGGAATTCAGCCTGCATATCTATATGCCATTCTGGAGAGATATCATGAGAAGTGACAAATACTCTTTTTTGTTCTTCAGGTATCTCTTCTACTTCTTGTATAGAGTTTTGATTTGAGATTTTCTCAATCAGTTCTTCTGAGTATAAACCATTTTCTTTAAGATAATTTTCAAATATTGAATTGACATCAAAAAGTTTCTTTCCACCAAGAACATTACGAGTGAAAGCAATAGCGTAATATGGCTCAATTCCACTTGAACAACCAGCAATCAGTGATATAGTTCCTGTAGGAGCAATGGTGGTTACAGTTGCATTTCTCATTGCTTCATAGTTAGATTTGAAGACACTTTTATCGAAATTGGGAAAATTACCTTTTTCTACGCCTAACCTAACAGATTCATCTCGAGCTGTCTTTTGGATAAAGTCCATGATTTCTCCAGCAGTTTGAACACCTTCCTTACTATTGTAGGGAATGTTTAATTTAACAAGTAAGTCGGCAAAACCCATTACGCCTAATCCAATTTTTCGATTAGATTTGGTCATTTGCTCGATTTCAGGAAGGATGTAATCATTCTTGTCAATAACATTATCAAGAAAACGGACACCTTTTCTAACAGAATCTTCAAGCAATTTCCAATTAATTTTACCTTCAGAAATGTGGTTAGAAAGGTTAATGGAACCTAAATTGCAGGATTCAAAAGAAAGCAACGGAGTCTCACCACAATTGTGAGTATGAAAACCATTCGCAGAAAATGCATTTTTTAAAGGTATTTGGATATCATAAACTCTTTCCTTATTTACAAACACTATTTCTTTAATTCTATGTGCAAATCTTTCACGATAAAATGGACGTTTATAATTTGATAATTTTTCTTCAAGTAGTGTTTGTTTGTCAGTGTCGCTGAATCCTACAATCTCTGCAAATATCTGCATATTATCTTTTGATATGATTAATTCATGTTGAGGTTTGATATGGTATTTTTTCATGCCTCCTTTTCCGTCAGGAAGTAGCTTCATTTGGGTTTTTCTTCTGTTTTTATAAATCCTTGATACAATTCCTAATCTATGAAGCATTCTTTGTACAGTCTCAAGAGTTCTAACATTTGATTGAGATAATCTTATAGATATTCCTTTATTTTGAAATCCTTGTACTGAACCATCTGCATCAAATAATCCTCTGATAAAGCCTATATGAAAATCATAACTTGTAGCTTCAAGTAATGGATTTATCTCTTTGAATCCTTGATACATACCATAATTGTTAGCTAAAGTGGTTATTTCAGCCAGTTTTAATCGATATTCATCTCTTATTAATTGTTTTCTAAATCCTGAAAAATCAGAACGATGAGGTAAATTATAAGCGTAATCTTCAACAAAAGAACGCATACTAATAGAACCTTCAGATTCTCCCCAAACTGATAGTACTGCTTGATCTTCTGCAAATGTTCCATCTCCTAGTAGTAAACCTAAAACATATCCTTCTTCGAGTAATCCTTCACCTCCTATCCAACGAGTTCCACGATTATTGCTTAATATTATTCTATCGTCTTTTTCAAGCTCTTCTAATGTTTTCCATTCTGTTTCTATCTCTTGTCTTGAGATTCGTTTAGCAACTTTAAACAGATGGTCTTTGGTTGCTTTTATTGAATACCCACTTTGTGTTTTGATTTCAAAAACATCTTTTTCTCCTGTAAAGAAGAATCCTCTTATATCAGACTTTGTAAATTCACCATCTAATAGTAATTCTGTCTGCTTCCCTATTAAATCGAATATCATTTTAGGACCATCTAGAGTAGTTACCCAAGTATCTCCTGTCAAACAAGGATTAGTTGACTCTATTTCTCCTACTTCTGGAGTAGGATTATCTTTGTTTATCCTATCTATAAAGATAATACCAGGTTCCCCATTCTTCCAAGCCATTTCTACAATTTTATTGAAAACTTCTTTGGCATTTAATTTTGCTACAGGTTTATTCGTTCGAGGATTTATTAGATCATATTCTTCATTTTTGTTAACTGCTTTCATGAATTGCTCAGTAACTGCAACAGAGATGTTAAAATTAGTGAGCTTAGTTTGATCTTCTTTATAAGTGATAAACTCCATGATATCCGGATGGTCAACACGGAGAACACCCATATTAGCTCCACGCCTTTTATTATGGACAAGTATACCATTTGCCACAAATTTGTTGGAACCTGATACTTCGATATCCATTGTATAAGTTTTATCTTTTTCAATAGCTAGAACTTGAGAGTAATAATACTGTGGATTGATAATTTCTTGAAAATGCTGATCTTCCTTAAGAACTGGAAAAAGCTCAATGAGTTTTAGTAATCGTTTTCTTGTTAAGTTTCTTTTTCCTTTTGGATTTTCAGTGATGTAATGCTGAATAGCTCGGTAGAAAACCCTATCAGCACCTCTTTTTGTTCGTCCTTTACTAGTACCAGCACCGACATAATGATAAAGGCTCTTCATTCGAGAGCTTTGATTTGGGATATAATCGACATATTCGAAAGCTTTTGAAGGAAAACGATTAAGAAGAATCGTACTCTTTCTAGTTGAGCTGAAACCTATTTCATCTCTGAAAATACTTAAACTTCTTTCAGGAATGATTGAGAGGTTATAGATTGGTTTTTTGCCAAAACTATTATCTCTATTTGTATTTAGTGTAATAGAAGATACAATCCCTAAACCTAAGAGTAATTGCTGAAGTTGATAAATTAATTTCTTTGAAATTGAGTAATATCTAGGATATCCATCCAAGTGTACATCACCATCACCAGAAAATAATCCTCTTACGAAACTTTTAGCTACTAAAGGAGAGGATTTGAATATTATCTCCGGTATAAACGCATCAGCAGATGAGGTCTTTTTCCACCCCATCTTATCAAAATATTCACATAGATCCCTTGAATAGAAAAACAGATCAGAATATGTTTCTTTATCATCAATAATACCTACTTCTAAACCAAAAGCGTTTATCATCAAATCTTGAATTCTCTGTATCAGATCTGAATCTTTGTTATTTATACTAAAAACTAATCTCCCATGAGTGCTTATACAACCATCAGCCATATATAAACCGAGAATTTCTCCAATTTCTGGAGTGATTTTTTCAGGAATAGTAATTTGGTTAGAATTAAAGTGTTGTTCCTTTAAAATTGGTAGATATTGATCAGTACCTTCATGACCACCGAGAGATACAACGAGCCAATCAGCCACTTTTAATTTCTCAACTTTTTTCCATTCAATATATCCATTTTCGCCTACTGTAGCAATTTGATGATTATATGTAGGTCTAATTACAATTCCTAAGTCAGTTGTGATTTTAATAACATCAGAAATCCCATTATCCATAGATAAATATGCATGATTAAAGTTATCTCCATCATAAACTAAAGATTGAGTAGGATTATCTTTCAAAGGAGGACAATTAAGTAAATCACCAATGGGAAAGGATCCCATATCTGTTCGGATAAGACTATCAGCTGCAATACATCCACCTTGTTTCACAGTATCAGTAGCTGCATTAAAAACTTCCATGAAAGAAAGGGGACCTGAATTTGAAACATAAAAACCACCTGCAGAAAGCATATTGACTTCTTCAACTTCTAGATTGTACACTTTTTCTTTTCCTATCCTGGTAATTTCTTGTATTTGAACAGGATATAGATTATCAAGCATTCTAATATATTCAAATTCATCACCAATTATATTGAAAGTTTCACTTTCTTCAATTAACCTTCTAAGAGCTCTTCTAGTTGTAACCTTGCTGTTATAAGGAATAATAGTTTTGGAAATCTTTGCTCTTTTCTTCGGATCACTAATTTTTTTAAGTACGTTAAATGGATATGAAAACAGCCTATTCTTAGCTCCTTTTCTTAGAACATAATTTGCTAGTTTCACTGAATAAGGAGAAATAAACTTGAAAAATCTTTCTTTAAAAATTGCAGTTGGTATAGAGATTCTATAACTAGGTTTTCTACCAACACCTCTGGTATCTATGGTTTTATCAAGATAGAAAGTAGATAATACTCCAATTCTAGTTATTAGATTAGAAAAATCTTGAGCCATTTGCTCAGAGATTGTTTTAACACTAATTCTACCTTTCTTACCTATATGTCCATCACCATCAAAATAACCTGCAATAAACGAGCATACAACATTAAGCGGGCTTCTAAATATCTTATCTGGTATACTTATAAATTCACAATTCTCTTTGAGAAGTTTATTCTCATCTAAAAGTTGTACATATTTCTTACCATGGATTCTAAGTTCAACTTTGTTAATTTTTTCTCTTCTATACTCTCTTATTTCGTAATCAAATTTACTACTTGTGATTTGTTTAATTTTCTCAATAACTTTTTTTTGTTTTATATTCAAAGAGATATTTATAAAATAATGACGACCATTATTAGTGATATTTCCATCTGCATATGTTAAACCTAGAAAATATGCTAAATCTTCATCTAAATCCACAGAATATTCATTTGCGTCTTCTAATTGCGTTGCCAAAGTGATAACACTAGGACTGTTTTCATTTGGTTCTTTTGCTAATAAGAAAACATAATCAGAGACATTGAGATCAGCTAATGGTCTTAAGACAAGATTATCGTTCTCAATTGTGAGAAACTTGTGATTCAAAGTCGTTTTTAGCTTGTAACCATTGGACACACAGGTTTCATAAACATCAGCATAACCATTGTCAAATTTGTTTATTATATTACAATAATCCTTATGAGTTTGAGCTTTAATTTCTAAATCAGAATTTATTATATCTTCAAGCCGTAGAAGACCTTTATTAGTGTGAATGCGAACAGAAGCAGGAAAACAAGCTATTCCTCCTGTTGTTTTTACAACATCGTTCTTAGGTCTTAACTTGGAGAAAGCAAAACCTGTATTATGAATTGAAACAAATTGAGTATTTCCACCTAGATAATTATTATATCGAGGAACTGTAAAATCATAAAATTGTATTTTTTCTTTAATCTTCTTAATGGATTTCACTTTTATCTTCCGATTAGAGAGTAACTTTGTTTTTCTGGGATTCTTTTTCGTAAACAAAAGTTGAGTATAACCTGTTGGGAACTCTATACTCCACCAAGATCCTTGGATTTTTCTATCTCTTTTATCCACTCTGAATCTTACTTTGCAGTTAATTCCAAGAAGAGACAAATGACGAACAATAAAATCTTTCATTTCCTTAGATCCAGTTGCAATACCAGATTGATCTCTTCCTATCCAACCATCGGAATCTATTAATCCAGAAATCAAAGCTTTTGGATTTGGACACAAGAAAGTCTCTCTAGGAACCATTTTTTTATTTATATTATTCTGATTCAGTTCAACAAACCTTTTTATGAAATCTGCTAATTTTGTGTTGAAGTTTCCACTAAAATCACTATAACTCTCTCTCTGATTGTACCTTGAAGTGATAGAGAGTGTTCTACATTCTGTTCTCTTATCAGTGCTAATGCTTCCAGAAATTCCATCAGTATATGAAGATATTATTGTAGAAATCCGATTCAAATATTTTGAGTCCTTAGAATGAAATCTTAATCTTACACCATTCTTTGTAGTATCTAGACTTCCATCACCAAGAAAGAATCCATAAAGCCACCAGAAATCTGGTTCTTCATTGACAAATAAGTTATCATGAAATGAAGGTGTAACTAGCCAATCACCAATTTCTAATTCATCAGCTCTTTTTGAGACATATTCTCCTCCGCTTTGTTGATTAGGATATGGTTCGTAAACAATAAAAGGGTGCCAATCAGTAACTCTAACGAATCCTTCTGTTCCAAAATTTATTTGCAGAAAAGAATCCCTTTCGAATCGCCATAGATGCGAGACTTTAGCTCTTGTAAATGACTCAGTAGTTTCATCAAAGGAAAACACTGTAAATTGACTACAAGAGTGACCTTTCTCATCAATTGGAATATCAGAAAATCCAGGAATATTCTCAATAGGAACAAGACCATATTCAACGGTTGGGATAACAGTTCCTGCGCTACAACAACCTCCACCAGCTTGGTGAATTAATGCTGAAAGTTTTACTGCTTCAAATATTGAGGACATATCATCTTCTATTGGAAGCACAAAACAAGCTGAGAGCATCCCTAGAGCTGTTCCTGCATTCATTAATGTTGGAGAATTATGACTTACAAAACCATCAGCGAGATAGGTATGGTTTTTTGGAACCATCAGATCTCCAACAACAACTTTTTCTTTCTTTTTTGTAATTGTTTTTACTTGTTGAAACACTAAATTTGAATCAACGAGTTCAGTTACAGGAGATGTTTTTAAACTAGGGAATTGTTTGGTGTAAAAGTTAAAAATCTCTTCTGAGATATCTTGTTTATATTTCCCTTTGATCATAAATCGCGCTATTTTTCTATACAAGTTATAATCTTTATTTTGGTGATACCAATCATATAATTTCTTTTGTTGGTTCGGGATTTTGTGAGTTCTATCATTCTTTGATTTTTTTATAAGCTGAAGTCTAGAATTTTTACGTTTACTTAAAAAACCAATCTCATTTTTATAAATTAGTCCATCCCTATTATTTTTAATAGTGAGTCTAAATCCATCTACTCGCTTAGAAACACGTGAGCTTATACCTAAACCAAGTAAAAGAATTTGAGTTTGTTTTATTAGTTTTTGTGAAGATGAAGCAAATTCTATTCCTCTATCACTGATTGAACCATCAGCTTCAAAAAGACCTCTTAAAAAAGATTTTATAACATTCTTATTAGATTTTAAAATTAATTTAGGAATTTCAGCTTTTGAAGATGATACTTTAATTAGATTGTTATTATGTAAGTAATTTGAAAGAACCACACTATTTAGTGAGACTTCATAAATGTTTGCTCGGGCCGGTTTTTGAATAGAAGGCTTTAGGTTGAAAAGTTTCATTGATAAATTACGAATCCTTTCTAGTAAATCTTTGTCTTTTCCATAAATTGCAATTCTTAGATCATATTTTCTTAAATTACCATCTCCGATGTACCATCCAATTAATTCTGCAAGATCTTCATTTAAATATTCAGGGAGGATTATAGATTTTGGAGGAGTGCCAACAGACTCTATTTTCTTATCTGTTTTTAAACTTATTAATTCACAATGGTCTTTAATAAAATCTCTTCGCAAAGAAATCCAATCATTCTCTTTCAGATCTTTGGTTTGTTTCCAAACATAGTCTCCATTTTCATCAATAATTCGAAAATAATGAAGTGGAGTACATTGGACAGAATAACCATCTTCTGTTACAATCTCTACAATATTTTGAAAACCATTATTAAAACACAATTCAGCTTTTTCTATATCATTGTCAGAATATACATTCAAATCAATGTTACCAACTGGAATTTCATCCAAAGTAAGTATTCCTTGTGTTGTTGGAATCATTGTGTCTTCTGTTACACAATTTGGTAAAAATCTCAATGAAGTCATCATTTCAAGAAATTCCTTTCTTTCTTCTTCTGTGTCTCCAATATAATTCGCTACCCTCCCAAACATTTCTTCTATTGTTTCAATTGGTTTGTTATGTTCATCTTTTTGCAGATATCTTTTTTCTAGTACTGTTTTTGCATTTTCTGAGAGTTTTAATTCTGTCACTTTAACCCCTTAATTTATTATCTGTAAATTGATTATTAAACCCCTAAGAGTTTCCTCAATCTTACTCTGTCTAATTTTCTTAGAACTAGACTACAATTCTTTATTATGTGAAAAACTAAATAATATTTAAGCCTTTACAACACAACCGGCATGGTATAAAAAGTGATTTAAGTCGTTCCTGTTTCCGACAAAATTCTGTTGAAAAAAGTAGATTGATTTTAAATCTATTAAAAGCAAGTAAAGGTAAAACGGTTGCCTTACAAAAAAAATTGGCAAAAGAAAAATTACCATAAACTTTAATTTGAAGAAATTCATAGTAATGCCATACAATGAAAATAAGAATGAATCGGAGAGCTATTTCTCCAATAGTTGCGGTAGTGTTAATGTTTGCTCTTATTACTGCTGCTATAGGAATTTCGCTCGTATATATGTTCCCTAATATTGCTAAATTTAAGGATAAAAGCTATAACAATAGCAATAATCTTTACTTTACTTCTCTCGATTCAACAGTACAAGATTTAATTAAAGATTCAGCACCAAGTAGTAGTCAATTTTTATTTGTTCAAGAGGAAGGTACTTTCCAAATTGACACCAGGTGGAATTTTATATTTCTTCTAAAAGATATCACGGGAGCTCAAACGAGTCTTTTATTACAAGATAATGTTTCAAGAATAACTCATAAAAGCACATCCATTGCAGATTATGAGATAGGAGAACACAGATATATTGTTGGGCCACAAGACCAAAATTATCTGTTCTTGAACGGGAGCGAAAGATTATACAACGATATTGCAATAGTAAATACCTCACGAGCGGTCTATGAATCTGGTTATCTAGAACTAGCTCTTTATTATAGATATTCTTTGATTACTGAATACGTTACAGCAGCTTCAGAAGAGATTTACTACTTAGACATAATTCATGTTACTTTTGTGCTAGAAGAATCCTCTCTAGTTAGTAATTCCCAGAAGTACATCAATTTGGAGTTGACATATTTGGGAACAGAAAAACAACATCTTGGAACTTTTTCATACTTGCATGATTTACAAGGAGAAGTAACTCTCTTGAATCAGTATAATTTCCGTCTTTATGAATATCCGATTTATTTTCCGGTAAATCCCAATTATATAGCACACGGAATTGAAGCCAATTTAATAAATATAATAGTAGGAGTATCACTTAGTTGAGGAATGAAAAATGCCTAGCGAATACATAATGTATCTATCTATTCTTTTAGTAGGCTCGCTTGCAATCGCGGGAATATCAGTAACAATGATGTCTATAGATAATTCGATGGAGAACCGATCAATAGAAACGAATCTCGAAAGTATACTGCAAAGCATGGCGGAATTAATTCATGATCTTAAAAACCAAGGAGAAGAAATGATAATTGGAGGAGCAACGGAGTTTAATATTAGATTCGAATTAGGAGAACTTCCTCAAACAATACAACAATCAGAATATCAAATAGAAGTCTTATCTTCAGAAGTAACTTATTCACTCAAAGGTTTTTCAATAGATGATGAAAGTGTAGATGCAATTATTTCGCTCTTTATTGCCCCAGCTGAAATTACAATCTCTGGTACAATTTTAAGTGCAAACCTTGCACCAAGTATTACATATATTTACGATGGAATAACTAGTAGCATAATTCTAAATTCCTAAAATTTGTTAAATAGTTCATTTAAGTTTTCTTTTTCTTGCTAAATGAATTATACATATGTCAATTGTTCCTTTTATTCACTTAGTTATAAGGTTGATATCAAAGGAGATGTTTAAAGTCATTTTGGAGTAATAGTAATAATTCTCATAAATAAAAATCGTAAAAAATGGTAAAAAAGCATAAAAATTTTACAATCTTGATTTAAAAAAATATTGCTTATATATCAATAATAGGAAGTAGTACATTAAGTTGGAATAATAAGTGGGTTGTTGTGTAGTAATGAATATAATAAACTTAAGAAATATTTTAAGAAAAAGAAAATATTGTTCCTTATTTGTAAGAGGGATTTCAAATTAAGGAAAGAAAGATATTTTTCACTGTGTGTAATATTATCAATTATATTATCACCTATTTTATGTAATAACAAATTACTTTTCAGAAAAAATGACTTAAATTATGCTGTTCCAGCTGGTGATATGGATGATCCTGTACCTAATCCAGCTGTAAATGTTGGAAATCTTCAAGATGGTGCATATACTTATACAGGTGCAGATATAGTGGTTTATGATTATGGTATTCATATCGATAGTTATGTTACAGTTGTTGTAATTGATGATGGTCTTCTTAAAAATGAATGGAAAGCATTAGAACAAAATCCTGAAGCTAATGTGAATATTATAGGTTTTGTTACTAATTTCACGTATGGTGGTGAAAATTGTACAGAATATATTACAAATCCCAATGATAGTTTATTAGAATATCAAGAGGAACATGGCCATGGATATGCAGTTATTTCAGCATTAGCTGCTGTTGCTAGAGATGTAAAAGTAATTTTCATAGATTTAAAAATTAAAAATGACATTTATGGATTTGAATATGGAGATTATAAGATTTGGGATTGGATTGATAATAATCAAGCTTCAAAAGATATTGATATTATTTCATGGTCATGGGTTATGAGAGAAAACTTTACTGAAAACACGTCAATCCATCAAAAATGGGCTAGTTTGCTTGACAAAAATGTAATAATGCTTACAGCAGCAGGAAATTATTATACATATCTAAATGCACGATGGGGACATGAGTATAAGTATCAATCTTATTATTCTGAATGGTATTCTGTTGGGTCGATTAATCATGAAACAAAAGGAAATTATGAATATAAGGACTATAAATCAGCTTTCTCAGCTTGGTATGAAGCCTCTACAGAAGGGAATCATATTGTTAATTGGCTTGAGCCTGGAAATGGTATACCAATATTAAATGATAGTTACTATGATACTCAAGAACAGTGTTGGAGAGGAGAGTGGATATATGGTGTAGGAACAAGTTTTAGTACTCCTTATTTGGCTGCAATAGTCGCTCTGATAATTACAGGATATCATGCAGGTCTTACTTCATCCACCGATCCTTCTCTACAGAAAGTCATAGAAATCTTACTTTACGCAAGTTCAAGGGATACATTTGATCAACAGATGAGATATGGATACGTTGATGCATATTCAGCTTATGGAAAAGCCTATTATGAAGGAGTGTTGGCTCGATGAATTTATATATTTTAATTACAATATTTAATATAAAAAGTACAGAAGAAAAAACGTTAAGATTACAAGGAGGTGGAAATTCTTGATAAAATCATCAAATAAATTCTTAACAATAACATTAATATTTCAGATACTTCTCCTTCCCATTTCTTCAGTTAATGGATACCAGCCTGTTATAGCTAGTAGGGTATCTAAAATTAATGAGATCACACCTAATATTTCAGGTCCATACCAACCTAACAGCACTCTATTCGGAATTGAAGTAGAAGTAGAGATATTAAATAGAGATAATAAAAGTCAAACAGTAATTGAACTTACAGATCTTAATTCTTATGCGTTTATTAACGCATCATTTGTTAATCAATCATTACAACTTGACCTATTATCCTATGGTGCTGCCATAATTAGACAGTATTCCTATAAACCTGGAATAACTACTGAATACAACTTGATGAAATTCTACATTAATCAATCAGGTTTAACTTATTTACCAGATGGAAATTATACTCTTTGGAGACCTATTTTATTCATAAATTCAAGTGGAAACATTACTGAAGGAGAATCCTTATCAACTATCATTTCAATCAATGATGGTAATATGAATATTACTTATGGTTCTTTTAATTACCAAGTACCTATTGAAGATGATAATAATTTAGATATCAATGATCAAACAACAGAAACAATAAACTCGCCTTTTACAGAATCTTTACTTATAATCTCACTTCTTTCTTGTGTTATTGTGATTTGGAGGAAAAAAACAAAGATGAAATGAAAAAACCTTAACAAGTTAGTTCAAGAAATCATCTTTATTCTGTCCTTTTTTCAAAAAAATTAGAATAGAGTTAAAATAATTGAAGAGGTTAATATCTATTAATATTTATATAAAAAATCGAGTAAAAATAAATTGTTCTAAGAGAATATGAAAAAAGTGAAAAATTCTTAGTAGGAAAATGGATAAGACCAGATAGAATAAATATATAATTGAGCTAATAAGAAAACAATCTTTAAAAAGTGTTACTTATATTAATAATTCATGCAAGAAGATACAAGCGAACCTTTTGTTGATACAGCTGCAGTACCTATTCTTGAAGAGACTTATCCAGTAAGTCCTCCATTTTCGTATGTTCTTATACAAACTGATCCAACAACAAAACGAACAATGTACATGGTAGTAGAGATACCATTAGATAGTAAGGAAACTGCTATCTATAACAAAATCTTTTCTATAATGGTTGATGAATTGGATGTCGATTTCACAGTTCTTAAATCAACTGAAAAAGCTGAAGAATTTCTCAAGAAAAAGATTGTAGATATCATCAAACGTTATAGAATCTCGCTGAATGAATCTCAATTTGAGAAAATAATGTATTATCTAACAAGAGATTTGATAGGTTACGGTAAAATCCAACCTTTTATGCTAGATCCTAACATAGAAGATATTTCTTGTGATGGAACTGGTATTCCTATTTATGTATGGCATAGGAAATATGAATCTATTTCAACTAACGTATCCCTTGATACTACTGAGGAATTGGATAGTTTTATAATCAAATTAGCTCAGAGAGCTAATCGTCATATAAGTATAGCAAATCCTCTTCTTGATGCATCTTTACCTGATGGAAGCAGAATACAGTTAACTTATGGAAAAGAAGTCACACAAAGAGGTTCAACTTTTACAGTAAGAAAGTTTAAAGCTGATCCATTTACAATTACAGATCTTATTCTTTACAACACTATTGATCTTGATATTGCAGCCTATTACTGGTTTACAATGGAACACAATGTAAGTACATTGATAGCTGGTGGTACAGCAGCTGGAAAAACCACTCTACTCAATACAATCGCTATGATGATTAAACCTGATATGAAAGTAGTTACAATTGAAGACACTGCAGAACTTAATCTAGCGCATGAAAACTGGATACCAAGTGTGGTTCGTTCTGGTTTTGGTGAATCAACTGAAACTGGTTATCGAAGAGGACAAATCTCAATGTATGAATTGCTTAGAGCCGCTATGAGACAAAGACCTGATTACATTATAGTAGGAGAAATAAGAGGTGAAGAAGCTTACGCTATGTTCCAAGCTATGAGTACTGGTCATAGAGGTTTAGGAACCATTCATGGTGATTCAGTTGAAGGAGTCATTCACAGACTTGAGAGTAAACCTATGAATATCCCTCGTTCCATGATGAAATCACTGGATTTAATTCATGTTATTCGTAAGGTAAGGTTACAATCTAAATTCGCTCGTAGAAGTCAATCTATAACTGAGTTAATTGGACTAGATCCAGTGACTGAAGAGATTTTAACAAACAAGCTATTCCAATGGAATCCACGTGATGACACATTCATTTACTTTGGTAGAAGTTATGTGTTAGAAAAAATAATGGAAAATACAGGGTTACAAGATCAGGAGATATATGACGAATTAGAAAGAAGAAAAACCATACTTAGATGGATGGTTAAGAAAAGGATACGTTACTTTGAAGATGTAGCTTCTGTGATTCAGGAATATAACTCTGATCCAGATAGATCACTTGAAAAAGCAAGAAAAGGTCTTAAAGGTTAAGGATCTTTTCTAACACTCTTTTTATATAATTTTTCATTAAATAATCGTATTTATATACATAGATGTGTGTCTTTTATTTGAAAGACCGAGATGAAAAATTATGGATCCCGATGATGATAAAAAAAAGAAAAAAAAGAAAGATTGGTCAGAAGATGATGATAATCCGTTTGATTTTTTTGAGGGATTGGGAGAATTTGATATGAGTAAATTCATGGAAAATTTTGCACCGTATTTCAAAGGTTCATCATTTGGAAAGATGATAGATGAAATGATAAAGAATTTGATGAAAAATATTGAAGAAGGTGGTAAGGGTTCTAACTCACTTGAAGATATGTTCAACAATAATTTTGTCTATGGATTTAATATAGGTATGGATCCAAATGGAAAGCCAGTTTTCAGACAATTCGGAAACTTAAAACCAAAAGGATACGGAGATCTCGAAACTTCTGATGTCCGAGAGCCTTTAATTGATGTTTTTAAGGAAGACAAACAAGTAAGAGTAATAGCTGAAGTACCTGGAATAAACAAAGGAGACATTAAATTAACAGGTACAGAGAGAACTCTAACAATCAAAGCCCATTCCCAGTCAAGGAAATATGAAAAATCTGTAAGTTTACCAGTTGCTGTAGATATCAAAACAGCTAAAGCTAAGTACAAAAACGGTGTTTTAGAAGTTGTAATTGAACGCAAACATTCTGATTCATCAGAAGATTATGCTATTGATGTCGATTAAACGACATCTAAATTTTTAATTTAAGGTATTACTAAAGATAGAATAATGTTGTGAGGTAACACTGCAGTAACCTCATAACCAGAATCAAGATCAGCTAGGTAACTACCATCACCCATATTTGAAACTGAGATACTTGGTATTATTGTAACTTCTGCATTATCTATCAAACTGATAATCCCATTTTTTTCTTTGTAAATAGTAATATAATTCTGATTTCCCACAATACTATCATATTCAAGATAATAAGAGGAATTCACATATATTACTGCGTCAAAAACTAAATCTAAACTATCGATATGAATAGTAAATTCGGTTTCAAAATGTACTCTAACTGGATTAACAGAAGTACTACTATTTACAATTATAAGATTTAATGAATCAAATGATATATTTGAAGGTAAATTATGATTATCTAAATAGTTATCAATTACGTTAATGCCAGAATCGATTATATCAAGTACATCATTTCTTGTAGCTCCTAAAGAGTATTGAGACATAGCTATATCTGATAGTTCGTCAATTGCAGCTAAACTATTATCCACATAATTTAATAATTGCTCACTATTTGGAGTAGGTTTAATATATGGACTTTGGGTTATTTGGTATACAGTTGAGGATAAGATAATCAGATAGATGAGGATAGTAATAGCTAGGAGTAAGAAAACTTGCCCTTTTCTATTCTTAATTAAGTTACTTTTCATATTCATCATCCTTTCAGCCACACCTGTAAATGAATTGTATAAGGTGCATATTCACCATAAACCTCGGTAATCAAGTAATCAATACTCACAACTGAATCTCCTGGTGTTAGGGGATTATTTATATAACTTCCACTTACGACAAGACTCGTTTGGAGATCTTCATAATAGAGCTTAAACTCGCCATGATCAGGTAATGCTCCGTAGATAGCTTGTGTTATAATGCTTCGATAATAGATAACATCTGCTGGAATACTATTAATTATAGAGTAGATGTAATCATCTAAAAATCCGTTGACATCAAGAGCTTCGAGAGTAGAATAGACTTCTATTTGGAACTGTGAATCAGCAGAAGGTTGAGTGGCTAACTGGACTTCATATAAGGCTGTTACCATAATGATCATTACTGAAACAGCTATAAATGCTTCAATGATAAACAGTTGTCCCTTTTTTGATTTACTCAGTTTTCTCATGTTATCACCAATACCATATTTGACATTTTAGAAGAATATTTCTCATCAATAGAGTTCTAGTTTGAGAAACATAGGATGTTTGTTCAGCAAAAGATGAATGTGCGAATATTTGACCATTCTCATCATCTTGAAACATAGGGATACCCATATATCCAGCTGTGTATGTAGTATCTGATCTATCATTAACAACTACTACTGCTAGACCATTTGCAGGAATAGGGATATTGGTCCCTTGATAGATGTCTGTTGAAGCCAAAGTTGTTTGTACTAAAGATTGGCTATAGGAAGATACACCTAAACCAGAAAATGGGAAGACGACTACAGCAGTTGCTTCATCACTTAAAGATTCTCTTTCATAGTTAATATTTATTGCAGAAGTCAGTTGATTAGTAGACTTATATACAAATGGCCTAAAATCAAAATCAGCCATCTCATATTCTAGACCAAAGCTTTCTTTCACTAAACGAATCACTGTATAGCTTTGATATATTTCACCAACCTGTGCAAAAGCTACTATGGTATAATGGTCTGTTTCATCAGCATTGAGAACAGCTTGAAATTTAATGTCCCCAGATAAATTTTGAGTAGTTGTATAATTAGTTGCAACATTATTATTTTCATCAATGGAAACAGCCCAAACATCAGCTCCTTCAATAGGAGTCATAATTTCTTTTACAACCCCAAATAATGTGATAGTACCAAAAGCAGCAGTAAAATCTTGGATTTCAATTGTTATTGGAGAATATATACTCACAGCAAAATCTCTTACAATACCATAAGAAACCTTGATATTAAGATAATTGAGTTTCCAATAATTAGATATATCTGAAGTTAAGCGATTAATTTTTGTAAAATCGAGTTCAGAAGTACTACCCATCAAACCTAATTGAAAATCTGATAACCCTGCTGTGCTGGTTGTACCCCAGTTTGTAGGATTACCTTGTGAATAAAAAATGTTGGTAAAAAGTTTGTCTACTTCTTTTTGTTGAGAGTAATTTTCCATCTGAACCAGTGATGGAATAAGAAGATTTGAAAGAACAATAATAACTTGACTAAAAGCAATTATAAAAATCAATAAAGCAAGAGCAAAGTCAACTCCTCTAATTTGAGCTTTTTTGCTTTTTAAGAACGCACTTAGTTTCTTCTTCTGATTATTTTTCAATGTAAACTTCACCTTTAATTAAGCATCATCACCTAATATACGCTCTTCAAGAAGGGATTTAATCTCTGCAAGAGTTGCTTCTAATTCAATCATTTCCATACCTTTTTCAAGTAAATTATTAGCTCGTTCTTGTAACTCCTCAGCTTTCTTTATTCTATCAGAGACTAATTGTTCAACTTGATTTTTGAGTAGTGTCATATCATCTTTGGTACTCATTGTTGTTTCAAGTTTCTCTATTTTATCCTCAATAGGTCCTAGGTCTACAGAAACTCCACTGAGAGATCCTTCTGAATCACCAGTTCCTGTGGATTTCACTCCTTTTTCTAATGTACCCATTATACGTACTACGTTGAAGCTAATTTGGTTTACAATCTTTTGTAATTCTTCTATTTGTTCCTTTACGCTTTTAACATCATCTTCGAGTTTTCCCATTTACTCACCACTATCGTTCTATATGCTCAGAGAAAATATTGGGTTATCTGGTTGTATTAATATCTTGAAAGCGAACCATCCGATAAACATCAAAATTACTGAATGCATCAAACCTGCTTTGATAGTCATCTTTGACATCTTTCCAGCAACTAAACCTGAGAAGAAAGCTTGTATTGCTAACATATGCAAGAAGAGTACTTCTAAAACATTCAAATCAATATTTATTAGAAACATTCCTGCAGTTTGTTCAGTAGATATGTTTGCTTGCCCAAACGGAATAAAGAATGTTTGGAATAGGATTACTACAACTAAGATAAAAATAATATACGAAGCATAGACTATCCAGACATATGGTTTCATTGAACCTTCTCTTTCTTTTTTTAGATTCAATAAAGTTTGAACATGTTTCTCTGTTGCTTCGAAAATTTCTTCAAGATTTCCTCCTGATCTTTCAGCTTCGAGGATTAAGACTGTTGCTCGTTGAGCAAGAGGAGTATCTATAGCATGCTGGAAATCTTCCATAGCCTGACTAAATGGAATACCCCAAGAGATTTTACTTGACATTTTTCTTAATTCAGGAGTAAGAGGACCATAGTGTCTTTTTGCTGATTCTTGTATTGCTCTAGGTAAACTCATACCAGTTCTTTGAGCATTGCTAATTTCACGCAACAAGTAAGGTAAATTCTCATCTATTCTTGCTTGTCTTCGCTCTTCTCTGTAAATGATAAGAAATGTTGGAATACCAATGACAACTATAATTGCTAAAATAATGAAATCGTTAATATCTAAAATTGATATAAAATCTTTAACGATATTTCCTTCAGCATCTCTTTGCGTTGATAGAAAATCAATAATTCCTAATGCTACTAGAATTACACCAGCTACTCCTGCTATAATCCAATAAATCATGTCTTGTGTAATTTGAAAACGTTTAACTTCAACTTCTACTTCGTCTTGTATTGCCATTTTTCTTACATCTCCGGTTGCTGAGCGTCTATCAGCACAATTATTGCAAGTTCCGAAACAGGGATAATAATATACACCAAAACTGCCATGAGTAGGTTAGGATTTCCAGAAGTACCTCCAAGCATCGACATCATAGCTAGAATTACTATGAAGAAGATAGGAGCTACTACGCCTAAGACCATAAACAATTCAGCCATTATTCCTAAAGACTCAATAAAGTTTCTTTCAGTCTGAACTTGATCTTTCATCAAGGTTTCTGATGAAACTTCTAAATATCTTTGAAGTTCTCCTCCAGAGGTGAAAGTACCAACGATTCCTTCCAAGAAACTTGAATACTTTGCTGAAGGTGATCTCAAAGAGGCTTCACTTAATGCATGAACGATGTCATACCCGAACACTTGAATATCTCTTGAAATCTTCTTTGCATCTTTAACAATAGCCTCCCCTATTTTCTCTTTTGTTAATGATAGAAATATTCTATCAGGTGTAACACCAGCTGAAGACATTGCAGTCATGTAGCTTGATGCTGTTGGTAAAGCTGCTTCTAGTTTTCTTTTTCTTTCACCTACTAGATAACTTGGATAAACCCAAGTAAAAACAAACATACTTACTAAAACTAAAATTGGTAAAACTATAACTAGAATAACCGAAAATTCAGGTACAACAATCTTAACTGCTATCAGAACCACTAGAGAGACTATTGCGATTATCACGGCCCAAAAGAGTCTGACACTAAGATACATTCTTACACTTTTGTCAATTCCAGCCTTTCTAAGTGTTAATTTTAAACCTTCGAACTCTGCTAGATAAGGTTCTATTATCCTCCCTATATATGAATAAGCGATTGATTCAATCATTTTTGAGCTCATTATAATATCCTCGAAGCTTGTGGATTTTATGTTCTACAACATTATATTGTATAAGGACTATTTAACATTTCCTCGTAAGGTAAATAACTTCTTTCTCTTTTGAAATTTGTTGTTTATGCAACCTCAAATCTTCATCAAAAAACTACCTTTTTACAGCACTTTCTGGCTTTAAAATGTTAAAATTCAAAACTGAAATTAAAATCCTTGGAAACTATCAGTAACTATAAAAATGTAAACTCCTTTTTTTTATTCGAATTATATGACTCTTTATATTATTCAATCAACTGGTGAAATGACAGAGTGTTCAAATAAGGAAGTTGCACTAGCTTCAACAAATGTTTTAGTAGTAATTTCCCACCTACAAAAGAGGATCTATACTTGGATTGGAGGTCAATCTTCTCCTCATTCTAAATTTGCATGTGCGAGAGAAACAGCCCGATTAAGAATGGAATTAGGTTACAAAATTGTGAACCTAGAAGAATCTTCTACTAGTGATGAATTTCTTCAAGCTGTAGATGAAGCTTGTAATATCCAATCAGATACAGCTTCAAAACCAAAACCAAAACCAGTAAAACCTATAGCAAAATCCCAAACTCAACCTGAGCCAGTAATACCAGATCTCGAACCTGATCCTGAACCAAAAGCAGAGACAAAAACAATCCCTAAAAAAGAAGAACCAAAAGACACTAAAATCACTCCCGAGAGAAAGTATACTTCTAAGAAAGTTGAAACTTCACTTGTTGATATTGAACACATTATCACACAATTAAAAGCTTTACCACCTTTAGATAATAGTATAAGAGATTATATTCTTGTTAATGATACGCTCTATATTGCTCCAGAAAATCTTGAAAATCCAGATACCGAATCTAAAGTAAAATTACCTAATGGTTCATTTGTGGCTGATGATTATACTCCAAGACTTTATCTAGAAGATGGTAAAATCATAGCAATAGAATTATGGAGACAAAATTAAGTTTCTTGCTGATCCATTACTTGTTTTGCAATAATAGTGTAAATATCAGTTACACCCTCACCAAGTTTTGCAGATGATTCAAGTACAGTATAATTTTTTCCTCCCCAATGTTCTTTAGCTTCTTTGTAAGTTATAGTTCTCTCATCCTCTAGGTCGGTTTTGTTTCCAACAATGATTATTGGGATATTAGGACATTTCTCCTCAACTTCCTTTATCCAGTTTTGTATGTGATCGAAGGATTCACGTCTTGTAATATCATAGACAACGACTGCACCATGAGCCCCTGTATAATATCTTTTTCGAAGAGTAACTAGTTTTTCTTGACCTACTGTATCAAAAAGAACCAATCGAAGAGTTGTATCTTCATCAAATTGGATGAGTTTACTATAAAAATCAACACCTAAAGTCGGGAGATAAGAAGTAGAGAATCTATTTTGAGTATATCGAATTGCTAAACTTGTTTTACCTACCCTAAAATCTCCTGCATTGATTATTTTTATAATATAGGTGACATTTGGGGATGTAGTCATTAGTATAGGATAATTTTGGCTAATATATATTAGTTGTCAAAGATGTAAAAGATTCTGAGTTTAAAATAACAATATAGACATTCGAAGCTCAATATTTTTAAGTACTAAAGCGATATAGTCTCAAAGATGAATTCCCCTAGTAAAGCATTTTCTGATTTTACAATTATCATTCCTACTCTAAACGAAGAAAAATCGATAGGAGAATTATTAAGATTACTCGAAGAAATATCACCAAAAGTTAATGTAATTATTTCTGATGATGGATCTAAAGATAATACTAAAGAAATCGTAGAATCGCATAAAGGTACTGTAAATGCATTTTTCTTAGATAGATCAAAAGAAGATATTCATGGTTTAACAGCCAGTGTAGTGGATGCAATCGATAAATGTGAGACTCCTTATTTCATGGTTATGGATGGTGATTTACAACACCCCCCTGAAGTAGTACCCGAGTTTCATACGAAACTCTCACAAAGTTTTGATTTAGTTGTAGGAAATAGAGCTGATGTAGCAGGAAAATGGGGGCTATATCGAAGAATGATGTCTTGGACAGCTATTATTCTTGGTAGAATAGCTCTAGCAATAAGAAGGAGAAATAAAGTTAAGGATATAATGACTGGTTTATATGGTTCCAAAACAGAATTATGGAAAGAAGTCATAATAAACAACAAAAACAGCTTCATGTTGGAAGGATATAAGGTGTTATTTGATTTCCTGAAAATATATCCAGACAAACTAAAAATTACTTATGTAGATTACGTATTTGGTATTAGAAACTCTGGTGAATCTAAAATAACTAAAAGAGTAATATGGTTGTATTTTAAGTCTCTTTTCTAACTTAAACACCTTTCAAATCATCTTTGATTTCATAAACAACTTGTAGGAATTCTTGCATCAATTCAGGATTTTTAATTCCAGTTACTTTTTCTACACCTGAAGAAACATCGATTGCATGAGGTTTTAATTCTGAAGCTATTTTTACAACATTATTTACATCCAAACCTCCACCTATGACAAGTGGTTTTTGAACAGATTGTTGGATTTTTTTAACAATCTCAGTAATCTGTTTTTTCTTTGCTTCATTTTTCCAACTTTCACCTAGAGGTAAATTAAGATTGATTATTTCAACATATTGAGATAAGGTTTGAGCAGCTTTTATGGGATCTGGATTAATAATATTGGACTCTAAAGTTTCTTTATTAAGAAAGATTGAACCTATTATTGGAATAGTTGCGATAGATTGAACTGCTATTAGATTATTTACATTGTCAAAAAATGTACCATTTATTTGAATCATATTAGGTTGACATGTATCTTGTGCATCAAATATATCGTCTATTGTTTGTGGAAAGATTTCTGCAATAGTAATACAATGTTCAACATTAGCAAAGATTCTTCTTGCATCAAATTTGCTTACGGACCTTACATCGTTTATATTATCGAGGATAGCTCCAATTGCAAAATAGGATGAGACATCTACCGATATAGCTGCGTCAAAGTTAGTTACACCAGAGATTTTCGCAATCCACACTCTAATAACCTCAAGTGTTTAATTATGATGGTGTTTTTAATGTTTTCCTAATAAAATCAAATAATATAATAACTAGATGATATCTGGAATCTATCTGTGACTGGTCGAGTATAATTTCCGGATATTACAATATTACTTAATAGATAAATTGGTACACTTTACTGAGTTATATGCGTACTAAAGATACTTATCTCACCTTCAAACTTGAGAAAGCTATTGCTAGAATTCAAAATAACAGCGGTTACAACAATTCTCCTATATTCTTAGAAATTTGTAACTGTCCAAGTAAAGGGGGTTCTCTCTTCTATGATACAAAGAAGGGAGTCTATTTCGGTAAAGGTTCATGTAATAATGGATTGCTCTGCTCTAAAATTCAGATGGATAAGCATCAAATACTCATAAGGAGGAGTATTACTCAAAACATTGAGCAATTTGAAGAAGAAAGAATATTGCAAAGAGAACAAATATTGAATTACTCTCCCGAGATTATAACAGGAAGTTAGAGTTTCTAATATTTTCCTTCATATTCTAACGATAGGTTTTATAAAATACAGACATGTATTTAAAGTGGAAACTAAAGTTGAATTTAATATGGCTGATTCTGAGGACATAATCTACAAAGAAACCATGGTTAATGCATATAAATATGGATCAGCTGACGCTAAAATTGTTATGAAGAAAATTCTGTCAGGATACCCAGAATTAAGGAGTAAAGCAAAGGAAATTCAGAAGGTTTTAGGTAACATAGTAAATGAAGTTAATAATCTTTCTAGAAAAGATCTCGAGAAAATTGTAGCGGAGAGATACCCCGAGAGTATTATAGAAAAGGAAACGAAAGAGAGAGATTATTTACCAGAAATTGTAAACGCAAAAAAAGGAGAAGTAAAAGTCCGATATCCCCCAGAACCTTCCAAACATCCTCACATTGGTCAGATGTTATCGTTTTGCATTAATCATTTAATTGCAGAAAGATTTGAAGGCAAAACTGTACTTCGTTTTGATGATACGAATCCTGAAAAGGTTCGGTTAGAGTTTTATGATAGTTTCAGAGAAGTTTTAACTTGGTTGAACCTAAGAGTAGACGAAGAAGTTTTAGCTTCTGATAAAATGGAAGTATTCTATGAAAAAGCGAGAGAATTAATCCGAAATAATGATGCCTTTGTATGTCGCTGTGAAAGAAAACTTTTCACACAATTACGTGACGAACAGAAAGAATGCTTGTGTAATTTGAATAATTCAACTGAGCTAAATCTAGATTTATTTGAAGAAATCCTTGAAGGTAAATTTTCGCCGGGAGAAGCTGTTGTGAGATTAAGAGGAGATATGAAATCACCTAATTCAGTTATGAGAGATCCTGTTCTTCTTCGTTTATCAAGCTATACTCATTGTATTCAAGGTGACAGATATATTCTTTGGCCAATGTATGACTTCGAATCACCTATAATGGAGGATTTAACTCAAGTCACTCACATATTGCGAAGCATGGAATTTGGTAAAATGAGACAAGAATTACAAACAACGATTGCAAAAAGGTTGAATCTTAATGTTCCAGAATTCATGGAGTATCGTAGATACAATATTATTGGTGCGCCTACACAAGGAAGAGTAATACGAGAGCTTGTAAAAGAGAATATTGTTACAGGATGGGATGATTATCGTCTCGTCACTTATCAGGCTATGAAAAAGAGAGGAATTCAGCCAGAAGTTTTCCCGGAGATAATTAAAAGAGTAGGAGCTACAAAATCCTCCACTAATATTGATTTTTCATTGATATTTTCAATAAACAGAAAAATCATTGAACCCAAGTCTAGACATTGTTTCTTTGTTGAAGATCCAATAAAAATCTCAATTATTAATCCAATTAAGAGATCAGTTGATATTGATTATCACCCGCATAACCAAGAACTAGGAAAAAGGAGAATAAATGTCGATGATGTAATTTATCTAAGTGGGACTGACAAAGAATTTCTCAATGTTAATTCAAATGTTAGGTTGAAGGATTTGTATAATATCAGAATAACAGAAAAAATAGCAGAAAAAGAGTTTAAAGCTGAAATAACAGGGATAGAGCTGCAATCTGACTACCCAAAAGTACAGTGGGTTTCTGAACCTGTTGAAGTTGAAATCGTCAAGCCAGAAATGTTATATTTAAATAAGCGAATAAACAAAGATAGCTTGAAGTATATTCAAGGTCTTGGAGAAAAAAGCCTAAGAAAATTAGAAATTGATGAAATTATTCAACTTGAAAGGTTTGGATATACGAAAGTTAATAAAATTAACAATCAAATTAAAATGAATTACATACATGGATGAAGACTTATGGATTATGGACTGCTTATCTTCTTAGTTTTCCTTGCGGTTTCGTTAATAGTGATAGCTAGAGCCGTAGTTAAGAATAAGCAGAAGAAAGAAGCTCCTAAAAGGAGATACAAACCTTATCAACCAATCACAAAAACACAAGATTCTAGACCTAGTTCCACAGTATATGAAATGCCAATACAAGATTCAGAATATATTACAAGTTCTAATTCTGAATCTCGAGCTTCATATGCCAGTGCAGATGAATATTTTCGAGCTGGGATGTATGATAGAGCTAAAGAAGAATATCTAAAAACTGGAAGAGTTTTTGGTGCTGCAAAATCTGTTGCTGCAAAAGGTAGAGAATTTGTTCCTGATTCTATTCAGATTATTGCTAGATACGCTCCAGAAAGAGAAGAAGAAATGGTAAGAAATTTGTCAAGATATTTTTATGACAGTGGGGAAACAGAGATTTCTGCCTATATACTTTATGCAAAAGGTTTAGAAGAAGAAGCTGATGCAGTTTTAGCAACAATAGGAAAAACAGTAGAAGATATTGCTCCTGCAGGAGTTGTCGAAGTAGCTGCTATTGATCAATCTTATGAACTTGAAGAAGAAAAAACTTTGGAAGATTTGGAAGAAATTGCTTCTGAAACAGCTGAAATAGAAGATGAAGCTAAAGGGGAAGAGGAAGTAAAAGCTATTGAAATTAAAGAAAAAATTCCTAAGGTTCAGACTCTAAAATCTGCAACTGCTGAATTAGATGAGAGATGCAGCGTATGTATGTCCCCTATAAAAGCTGGAGAGAGTTTCGTTAGATGTCCATACTGTGATGTACCATCACACTATTCCCATATTGTAGAGTGGATAAAAGTAAAACCACAATGTCCAAATTGTCGTAAAAAACTTGTCGCGAGAATGTTCCAGATAGAGTAAAAAGTTAAAAGTGGTTTCGCTATTTTACAAACATGACAATGCTCCCCCCTTATAAAGACCATATAATCAAAGAATACCTAGATGCGCATCTACAAACACAGATAGCAGGTTTCGATTTAACAGCAAAAGATATCTTAACGTTGAAAGATGGAGGAATCATTGATTTTGATAATACAGAGAGATTTATTCCTGAACACGAAACTCTAGAATCTACAGATTCGAAGTGGATTCTAGAACCAGGAGGTTATTTGGTTCGATATAATGAGATTGTAGAAGTTCCCCTCGATGCTATAGGAATCGTCCTTCCTAGGTCAACTCTAATGAGGATTGGTGCGACGCTTTGTTCTGCTGTCTGGGATCCAGGATATAAAGGCAGAGGGATTGGATTATTACTAGTTAATGCAAAGATCACTGTTTATAAAGACGCTAGGATTGCTCAAATTGTTTTTATTAAAACACAAAAACAGTTAGAAGAAGGGTACTCAGGCACTTATCAAAACGAGAATATTACTAAATGAATTTGGTTTTATGGATAAAATTGTTAATTTAATAGCACTTTTTAAATATACAAATCTAAAATATTTAATCAGCAGTTGGAATGTGAAGTTATGTCAAAGAAGGAAGAAAGTTCAAAGAAAACAGAAGAAAAACAACCTGAAATTAAGAAAACTACTACATCAAAGGCAAAAACACAAGTAAAGAAAACAAAGACTGTAACACAAGATTCAGAGGATTGGATTGAAGAGATTTTACCTAAACAGAAAACTCAGCCAGCGAAGAAAACAAAATCTGAGGACTTAAGTGATGTTGCGGTTAATCAAATTCCAGGTATTGGTCCTGCTGTTGCAGAAAAATTAATCTCATCAGGATACTTAACATTAGAAGCAGTTGATCACGCCTCTCCCGTAGAACTTGTGGAACACTGTGAAATTGGAGAACAAACTGCAAAGAGATTGATTTCTGCATCGAGAAGTCAAATAGGAATCGGTTTCACAAATGCAAAAGATCTTTTAAAGGTTAGAACAAAATTAGAAAAAATATCAACGGGGAGTAATTCATTAGATACTCTATTAGCAGGGGGGATTGAAACAAGTTCTTTAACAGAAATTTCTGGAGAATTTCGAACTGGAAAAACTCAGATATGTTTTCAGCTATGTGTAACAACTGCTATGCCTAAAAGTTTGGGTGGATTAGAATCTGGAGTGATTTTGATAGATAC
>CAZJUB010000006.1:0-75804 GCA_964549075.1 uncultured archaeon
ACACCTTCAGCTGAACTAAGAGGAGATTTAACAAGATTTTCCTTTGAAGGAGTACCTAAATTTGTAAAGGAAACTCAAGATGAAAGAGCTGCTTGTTTCTCTCTAGTGCTCTGTGACTTTTTACCTTTTGATATTCCAGAAATGGTTGAGTTACTAAATTCTGCAACAGGATTTGATTTCACACCTGAGAGTTACTTGAAAAAAGGAGAAAGAATATGGAATATGACTCGGTTATTCAATGTCAGAGAAGGAATGACAGCTGACTATGATGTATTACCAAAAAGATTCTACAATGAAAAGATGCCAGAAGGACTAGCAGAAGGACAGTATATTTCTGAAGAAGCTTTAGAATCAGCAAAACTAGAATATTACAAACTGAGAGGATGGAATAAAAAAGGTATTCCAAAAAGAAAAATCTTAAAGAAACTTGGTCTTTAAACCTCTTTTTCTTTTATTTTATGCAAACTAAGGAATAATATATATATAATAGTCAAGTAAGCTTCCTTCATCATTGATTTTATAGAGGTTTCTTATGGCAAACGAAAATCTTACAGTTGAACCTAAAAAACAGCGAATTACTGCTCTGGCTATTATCTCTTTATCGTCTTTTGTAAGCGCATTTATGGGTTCAGCTTTTTCTGTAGCAGCACCAGAAATGACTAATCCTACTAGTAGTCAGTATGTTCCTGGTTTAACAGAAGCAGGGATAGGTTGGGTAATTACAGTTTACATACTTGCGACTGCAATGCTTCAAATTCCTTTTGGTAAGATTTCAGACAATTATGGGAGAAAGAAGATTTATTTGATAGGAACAATAATCTTCAGTTTAGCTACCTTGGTTTTAGGATTTATGAATAGTGAGTCTACTCTTGTTATCTTCAGATTTATTCAAGGAGCAGGAGCAGCGTTAGTTTTTGCCACAAGTACTGCAATACTAACTTCAATTTATCCGCAGGAAGAAAGGGGAAAAGCCTTTGGAATCAATATTGGATCAGTGTATTTAGGACTGACTGTTGGACCTTCATTGGGAGGAGTTATAATAGAACATTTTGGCTGGAGAACTATCTTTTTTAGCGTTGTTCCTTTTGGATTTATCATTACTTTATTAGTAATGTTTGTTTTAAAAGGTGAATGGAAGAATGAGAAAACAGAGAAAATTGATTATATTGGTGCAATAATATATATTATCACATTGTTTCTCTTGTTATACGGATTTAGATCAATCAATACAAATTATGGTTTTTATCTTATTGGCGCGTCAATTCTTAGTTTGATTATTTTTATTTTATGGGAAAGAAGAACTGAGATTCCAATTTTAGAACTAAAACTATTTAAGAAAAACAGATTTTTTACTTTTGCTAATTTATCTGCTTTTCTTTTTTATACAGCGACCTCTTCAACTGCTTTACTGTTGAATTACTTCCTACAAGATATACTCTATTTGTCTGTATCTGTTGCAGGCCTTATCCTCTTAGCTCGACCTTTTGCTCAAGCAATTTTATCTCCAATTGGGGGGCGATTATCAGATAAGATCCAGCATAGAACCATTACAACAATAGGTGTAGCAATGGGATTAATTGGGTTGTCTATATTGCTCTCTTTAAATCAGCATTCCTCAGTTGTCCTTGTGATATTTGGATTATTATTCGGTGGAATAGGATTTGGATTATTCTCTTCTCCTAACGCAAATTCAATTATGAGTTCTGTTTCAAGAAAACTATATGGAGTAGCTTCAGCTCTTGTAGGAACCATGAGAACGATAGGACAATCCATAAGCCTAGGTTTTGCAACTTTGATGTTTTCTGTAATACTTGGAACACCAAATACCTCTACTCAAATTGGATTTAAACATGATTTTGTTATCCCCATTCCCCATTTAATAATCTCTCAACATAATCCGTTATTATTAACGACTATCAAGATTGCCTTTGCAGTATCACTTGGAATGTGTGTATTAGCTTTGATATCCTCTTATTTGCGTGGAAAAATAAATTTCTCAAATAATACTATCTCAAGTTCAGATAATACTAAAAATCAAGAGAATTAACACATTTCAGCTAAAGTGTAATCCTCAATAATTCTAGAATCTCTTTGTTTCTCTCAGTTTTGGAAAGTTTCTCTAAAATATATTTAACATCAGGTTCATCAACAGATAATAGTCTTTTCACTATCTCTAATCTAATTTCACTGTTTTTTTCATATTGAACATGTCTTGAAATTGTAAAAAGAATATCTTCATTTTCAATTTTTTGAAGAAGATAATATAGAAGAAGTTTTTTTGTTTCTGTATCTTGATGTAATCTGAAGAAAAAGAGGAAGGTTTCCTGTATATATGGATCATCAATTTGATCACTAAGTATTCTAATCATCCATAATTTTATCTGTCTAGATTTCTCAATAAATTTAATCTGATTTATAATTTTCTCTTGAATTTCTTTAAGACGAATTACTGGTCTTAACGTCCAGATAACCCATAACCGTACTTTTGGCGAGATGTCTGTTAACTTCTTTAATATAATCTCTCTTATTTCTTCCTCCTCAATCCAATATCCTAAGTTAGAGACAGCTTTTGCCCTACACAAAGGATATTTATCATTCATTACTATTTGAATTAGCAATTCTTTGATTTGTTTATTATCGAGATGCTCAGAAATTTGATCGATAATTTTAGTTCTTTCTTTATTTTTGTTAGTATTCTTATATCTATCAATTAAATTTTCAATATCTATTTTATCTTCTACTTCTTTTTGTTCTTTAATCTCACTTATTGCTTCTTCTGTTTCTTCGTCTTCTGTCTGTTTTACTTCAATTTCTTCAACTAAATCAGAAGTTTTAGTGTCTTCATCAGAAGAGTTCTGTTCAGACATTTCAATCAAGTTAATATGCACATTGAAGTTAAAAAACATATCATTTTATTCGAAGAGCTTAAAAACCGTTATTTTTCCGGTAATTTATGGGATATAAGATTGAAGTAGAAGAAACTGGAGCTTTAAGAACAAATGCTTATCTACTTTATGATGAGCAGACTAAAGAAGCTGCACTTTTTGATATCGGGGGAAAAATAAAGAGGTTGTTAAAAGTTATTGAAGAAAATGATCTCAGTTTGAAATACATTTTCTGTACCCATTTACACTTTGATCACGTTCAAGGTGTTGAAAAGGTAAGAGAACTCTTTCCAGAAGCTAAATTTGCTTACCATGAGAAAGAGATTTCTATTTTAGAAAATTCTGGACCTTTTGCAACAATGTTTGGTTTCAATTCTAAATCTTTGAAAGCTCCAGATTTTTATATAGAGGAAAATGAAGAATATATCTTAGGTAATATAACTCTAAACACAATATTAGCACCCGGACATACACCGGGAAGTATTTGTTTTTATTTTGATAATGCACTTATCTCAGGAGATGTCCTATTTCATAGAGGTATAGGGAGAACAGACTTTTTTGGAGGATCATATGAACTTCTTCTAACCTCTTTGGTTAAACTCTTCAAATTACCAGAAAAAACAAAAGTTTATCCGGGGCACGGAGAATTTACAACTATTGAAGAAGAGAAAAATGAAAATCCTTTCTTCTCTATGCATGATATATCTAACTAATTTTACACAACATTTTCCATCTCTGTTTTTATCTTTTCAAAATCGGAAAAAGTATGTAACCTTTTATCTCCTTGTAATTTATTTGCTAAATCTTCTCCTTCCTTAGCAAAAATTATGTCTGCTAATTCTTTAGCTGGAAAAATATCTGACAAACCATCACCAATATAAACAATCCTTACATTTTCTGCTTTGAATTTCCTAACATGAGAGTATTTGCAGTTTGCACATCCGTGTTCACATTGCTCTGTGAGAAATTGAAGTTTTATTTTATTGTTAATTAAACTCATATCATTAGCTTTTATTTGATCCTCTGGGATATCGATTTGATGTTTCCACAAAATTCTCTTGATATATGCTTCAAAACCATCAGAAACTATGATAAAACCTAGTTTATTTTCTTTAATCCATTCATAGAATTTTATGAATGATGGATCTATTTTGATGCTATCCACAATCGAATTAATCTCATCTAAAGTAGTATAATCAATCATCCCCCATTGTTTAACTAAAGCTGCTCGAGTTCCGATACTCCCATTTATTACTAACTTATCATAATACTGCCAATCTTTATCAGTAAGAGCGTTTAGCAACTTTTTGCCTGTATCTTGTAAAGTAATAGTACCATCAAAATCACAGAAGATAACATACTCCATTGTAAAAGGTTTATTTGAACAACAGAAAAACATTACTGTATCTTCAGTTTTAATAATTTAGTTAGCTATATATATGTTAAAGATATGAAATTGCAAAAGAGGTGTCCACTATCGAAACACTTGAATCCTTGATGAAAATAGCTAATGAGCAAGGAACTTCTTATACAGATATTAGATGTGGCAAAATAGTCGCTAAGAATATAATAGCTAAGAATGGTTTGATTGTGAACGAGACAAATTGTATAAATTCTGGCTATGGTATAAGAATACTTTCTGAAGGAATAGAAACCTTTTCTTCTATAACTGATCCAAAATCTGCTGAAAAGGAGATAAAGAAAGCTATTAGTGTTTCAAAACTTTTAACAAATTGGAAAAAAGGTATTGCTGAATTAGCTGAAGCTCCAGTTTCTGAAGCTGAAGTTATAAGAAAACCTAAAGTTGACTGGGTAAATCTTGATTCGATAGAAATTAAGGAAAAAATAACAAATCTAAATTCTTACATTGATGAATTTCTCAAAGTAGAGACAGAGATTGAAACAGATGTGCAACTGATAAACTGGTCGGAAAGATTTGTCAGTTCAGAAGGTTCAGAAGTCTTCCAAGAATTCCCATATGTTATTCTCACATTAACTGGAAGAGTAAGGAAAAACTCAAATCAAGTGAAATATTATAAATCCTTTGGTGGAATGGGAGGACTTGAAATACTTCCTTTTGATCATCTCGATAATACTATCAGTTTCATTGAAGTGATAAATAACCTTCCAAAAGCTACCTTAATTAAACCTGGATTATATAATTCTGTTTTGAGCGAAGATATGGCTTGGACTCTAAATCATGAAGTTTTTGGACATTCACTTGAAGCTGATAATGTTCTATCTGGTAGATCTTTTAGTAGTGGATTACAGGGTATGAAAATTGCACCTTCTATAGTTAGTGTAATTGATGATCCCTATATTGAGTCGTTAGGATATTATGAATTTGATTCTGAAGGAGTTAAGGGAAGAGGAACTCTACTTGTTGATGAAGGTATTCTAACTGATTTTCTGCACAGTAGAATAACAGCTGCTGCTATGGGAACAGAATCAAGTTCAAATTATAGAGCATATAGCTTTGAATATTTACCTCAAGTACGTATGAGTAATTTCTTCTTTGAACCAAAGGATTTCAAGGAAGAAGAATTGTTGGAACATGTAAAAAATGGTCTTTATATTGGAGATGGATTAGGTGGTTCTTCAGAACCTCAAACAGGAGATTACAATCTAGATGCTCAATATGGTCGAGAAATCAATAATGGAGAACTAGGTAATTATGTTTTACAATTCCAACTCAGCGGAAAAATGTTAGACTCTTTATCAAAGATTGATTGTATTAGCAATAAGATACTTGCTCAGCCAGGTAGTTGTGTAAAGAATAATCAAAGAATTTTTGTTGGGTCTATCGGACCTAAAATCACTGTATCTGAAATGAGGGTGAGTTAATGTACCAAGATGAAGAAATCAAAGATTTAGCTACTAAAGTTTTACAAAAACTAGAACAAAAAATTAACCTAACTGAAGCTGAAGTATATATTCAATCTCTTTCTCATATGCTAGGTGGTAATGAATATAGAACACCAAAGGTATATCAATCTATTAATAGAGAGGGTTGCGCAATACGTTTTTATAAAAATGACAATCTCTATTTTGCGTGTTTTCCACTTAGAACTGTTTTATCAGATATTGAAAAAATTACATCAATAACAACTTTTCCTATAGTGTGTAAAAAGTTTGAATTTCCAGAAATTAAGTTGTCTCAGACAGAAATTTCAAAAATCTATGATAAACGAATTGCTTCAATGAATGAAGAAGAAATCTATGCTTTATCTTATTCTATGAGTAATACTGATGAAAATATGAAAGACATAATTCTAGATGGAACAATTAGACTCTCATTGGAACGTAAAGCTATAGCAAATACTACACAATCTATTGCTTTTGAAAAGAGCACTTGGTGTGATATTGATTTGAGAGCTCTTTATCGAGGATATAATATGATTTCCAGTGCTGAAAAGCATCTTACAAGTAGACAAATTCCTAGTTCTGTTACAAGTATTGTTGAGGATTTAGTTGATGATACAGTACGAAGATCAACTATTAGCAAGAACATATCTGATTTAGAACTTCCTGTTATATTTTCACCAATGGCTTTATCTCAAATATTCTCTTTTACAATTGTTCCAAAACTATTATCAAAAAGTGAAGAATCTATAAAAAATCTAGATTTTTCGGAAAATTTCAATCTAGTTGATGATGGAACAGTACCTGGTTTACCTAATTCAACTGCATTTGATGATGAAGGAGTAAGCCAATCACGAACAAATATTATCAATAATGGAATTTTCATGACATCTCTAAACAATAGTCAATATACTTTTGGAAGTAATGAAAGAACAGGAAATTCTTTTAGAATAAAAATGTTTGAGGTTTTTCCAAGAACTTATCAAGCCTATCCTGATGTTTTTCCATCTAATCTTATTGTTGGAGAAGGAGATATACCGCTTGATGAATTTCTTAGTGATTCTAAAGATTGTATTTTAATTAAGTCAACTCAAGGTTATATGACAGCAGATTTTCATTCTGGTACATTTAAAATATCTGCAAATGATGCATATAGAGTCGAAAAAGGAGAAATAGCTGGTGCTTTACCTACATTTGATGTAATTGGAAATATGTACCAGATTTTGAAAGATGATCCTATTTTTCTTAAAGAAAGGAAAGTCGTAAGACCCGAAAACACACCTTACAGTATTTTAGCTCCTTTCTTTGCTACTGAAAAAACTACAATTTTCCCGTAAGAATTTATTTTTAATTTTATACAGAAAAACAAGTTCGAAAAAGTTTAAAAATGCGGATGAATCTCGAAAACTAATAAGAAAAGCCAAAATACTCGGTGATTTTATATGAAAAAACAATCTATCATAACTTTGATACTACTTACACTTCTATGTAGTGTGAGTTTCATCTCAACTAGTATGAGTAAAGATATAGAAAACCAAACTTACCAGCCAATATTAAATGCAACTTACAGACCTATTTTTGCTGGAACAGATGGAAATGCTACAGTAATTTATGACAGGACTCCAACTAATACAAGAGGAGCATTATATCAAGCAAACATCTATGCTAATGTGACTATTTGGTATAAATATCTAAATGGAGATAATGAATCATCACCTATCTTGTTTATAGATGATGGACTTGGAACCTTCAATCCAACTGGGGAACTCATGCATTTTGATGAAGCTAAGACAGTATTAGCACCTGATCCAGGTTATGGTTATTATAACTTCACATTTACAATGAACACAAATTTCGTTGTATTTAGAGCAAGATATGGTTTATATGAAGATGATTTTGGATTATATAATATAATTACTGCTGATGGAACAAGAGTTAGATCCTTCTTCTGGGAACCTTATTATACTCAGCTAGAAGAAATTAGTATGAACTTAACTTACTATAATTATAATATTATCGGGTATGGTTTCAAATATAGAGATGTCACAGAAAATTATAATGGTGCGTTTGAAAATGTTACTTTTGCATTAGTCACTAATGGTGATGAAGGAACACTAAATGCTTCATTTTCTCACACATTTGAAAAAGGTACTGTTGTACAAGTTCAAGCTTTTATTATCCAATATGATAATATGACTGGAACCGGTAGAGTATTTGCAGAAAATTACATTAACACTTTTACAGTAGCTGATGCAACTCCGGTGATAGAATTATCTGTTCCTAGATACACAAATAAACTTAATGTGAGTTTACTCTGGAGTGCAACTGTATTGAATGGTAATATCACAGCTTTTGAAATCAATTGGGGAGATTTATCTGGAATACAGATTGTTAATATATCTGTCCATCGATATTATCACGTATATGCAAGTGTTGGTGAATATACAATAAATGCTACTGCATATGCAGATTTCTTAGTATCTAACCTCACAGTTAAAGTGCTTATCGAACAGATTAAACCTCTTGGAAGTGTAAAGATAGTCTTACCTAATGGTACGACAATAATACCTAATCCTCCAAATATTCCAGAAATAGTTGTTGAAGAAAAGCAATTAGATTTCATTTTAAATGCAAACGATACTGGAGGTAGTGGTATAGAAATGATTATTCTCTCTACAGATGAAGGGAATTCGATAGAAATTTCAGAAAACGGGCAAGTTACAATGAATTTTCTTGAATATGGAATTAGAGATATTACAATCACTGTGATTGATCGTGCAGGAAATGAAATTAGTGAATCATTTTATATCAATCTTGTTATGAAAGAATTACCAGGTGATATTCCTGTGCCATTTCCATTCGGAATAACAACTATCCTAGGTTTGTTTTCAGTAGCATTTTTACTTTACCTTAGAAAGAAGAAATAATCTTTCTTTCTACTTTTTATTCTCTTTTAATTATTAAAAAAATAGAAATATCGCATATTCTCATGCAATATTTTTGTTACGCTTTCCACGCTGTAGCAGATATCTCAATATCAACATCTTTCGGTAATCTTCTAGCTTCAAAAGCAACTCTTGCTGGAGGATCTTCTACAAAATACTGTGCAAAAATCTCATTCATTTTTCCAAATTGCTCTAAATCTTTCAAATATACTCTACAACGAACAACATCGGAAAGCGAGTAATCAGCTGCTTCTAAAATTGCTTTGATATTTTCCAATACTTGTTTAGTTGCAGCTTGTATGTCATTAAATATAATCTCTCCTGTTTTTGGATTGGCAGGTATTTGTCCAGCTACAAACAGAAAATTTCCTGCTTGTATCGCTTGAGAATAAGGACCGACTGGAGCTGGAGCTTTATCAGTCAGAATAACTTTTTTTGATGTCATGGATTTACGATTTTTTTAAATAACATAAAGTTTTTCCTTAGGTTGTATGTGACCATATCTCAAGAATTCTAAAGATTAAACCTACTCCAAAGTTGAGTGCAGTTTTGTTAGTTCTTTCATAACTAATCTCCACAAAATCAACATAATGAGATTTAGGAAGAAGGATGTTAAGAATATCAACTATTATGCTAGGAGTCAAACCAAAAGGTTCCATGGTCGCTACTGTAGGTACAAATGCTTGATCAATAGCATCAGCATCTATACTTAAATAAATTATCTTAAATTTCGAAACAAATTCTTTAATTTTTTCTAAACTTTTATTTTGGTTTGTTAGAATATCTTGTGTAGCAATATAATTAGTTGTCTTGTTTTTCTTGATTTTTTGATATTCACTAGATGTTATCGTGTATGCATGCCCTCCAATGAACAACAGTTGTTCCTTCTTCAATCCAAGTTTTGCTATCAAATTTGTAAAAACTGTACCATGAGATTGAAAGATACCTTGTGGATATTCATCAGCAAGATCTGCGTGAGCATCAATCCATACTAGAGCAACTTCTTTTCCCCATGGTGCATTAATCAAAGTATCATATGTGATACTATGGTCTCCTCCCAAAACAAGAAGTTTAGAGTTTGTTTTTTTAGCTTTCTCCCAAATTTGAATAATTTCTTTTCTTTGTTTTATGGGATTAAAATTTCCAAAATCATAATAATTTGCTTTCTGTTCGGTTATATTGAAATCAGATGAAATGCCACTAAATTCAATAGATTGTTTCCTGAGTGCATCAGGAGCTTTTCTAGAACCTCTTTTTGTAGCTTTAACTCTCTCAAATGGGATACCTAATAAAAAAACAGATTCTTTATCATCTATACTTGCAATATCTTCAACAGTAAAGAAGCCTAGGAAAGTTCTTTTCATGGTCAATAATTCTTTTTCAGTCTTCTATTAAATTCTTTTTGATTTATTGTTCTTTAAGATAATAATCTGGAGAAGTCACATATCTCCTATCATCATCAGTTTCTCCAACTTCAATATCAGTATAGATATCTTCCATTATCTCCTCATTGCTTATGTCAGCTAAAATCTTCCTTTTATCCACAGAGATGATTCTACTCAATTCTATAGTTTTAGGATTGAATCTTCCTATAGTTTTATTCATCTCTTCTATGTTGTTGATTTTACCAATTAAATTCATGAAAGTCATAACAATATCTGGCCTTAAAGCAACTTGTGGAGCGATACTTAGTAATTTCCCTATTGAAATTGCTAGATTATCAATGAAATTTTGATCATTTTCAAATAATGATGCTGGTCGGTCGTTAATGAAAGAAGCTATTAGTAATAAATCTATAGAAGTCCATAAATAAAGCATTGGTCTTTCTTTAAGCTGTAGATTATAAACCACACCAATTTCAGTACCTTTAACATTTTCAACTACTTTTCCTTCTAAATCAAAGATCTCATTTAATTCAAAAGATGTTCCACCAAAACTGACTTGAATTGAGTTACCAACAAGCTTTACATTTCCTAGAGAATAAAGAATGAACTTGGAGTTTTCCACATTATCGGGAAGTATTCCAGTATGTTTTTCTATTAAAATACGTTTTAGCATTTCAATATCCTGAATTTCCTCTTCACTTCGATTATATTCTTCTGATAATTCCTTAATGATTTTATCCCTCTTCTCAATTGGAGTAAGTATTGATCTAAACAAATGACCTGTTTCTTCATCTTGATGCAAAATGTCATAGATTTGTTTGTATAGATTTAACGCAATTTGACTTTTTTCTACAACAAGGAAATAACCTTTCATTGGATGGTAAATAATAGAATGTGCCTTTCCTAACTTTTGATTGAAAATATTTCGTACATTAATTTCCTCTTCCTCTGCTATTCTAGAACTGATTAAATTGCTTTCAGTTGGATTAAAGAAAGGGAGTAATTCTCCATTTTTGATTATTTTTTGACTGTCTACTTTTATCTCTCGTGCTGTTTTTTCAATATAAGTATTGGGAACAAACAGATAATTTTCAGTTTGAGTGATAACATCTTTCAATTCTTGATTCAATGGCGATTCTATTCTTCTACAATATTCAATAGCAGCCTCAGGAACTATATAAGTAAAGGACATCTGAGGAATCGTTTTAGGTAGTTCATTCAGTAAAAACTCCTTCTTTTCTAATTCTGATTCAAGTTCTGCTTCTTTACCAGCTGGTGAAATAATATGATCAAATATACGTCTTATCATAGAAAGTGATATCTCTCTTTGCTGTTTTATGATAATTCCTGATTCATCATTGAATTGACCAGGTCCTACCACAAATCCTACTAAATCACTTTGTTCATCTACTACTGGTTTACCAGAATAACGCCAGAGAGCTCTTAACTCGGATAATAATTGATAATCAATATCTCTACTGGATGCACTGGTTGCAATAGATAATCTCTGTTTCAGCTGTTGAGAACTAATAACCTCACTATACTTTTGAATTCTGGTTTCAATGTTTAAAGTTAAATCCTTGAAATATGGTGTTGTTATCTCTTGAAACTTTAAGTGCTCACCATAAATTTGATCCATTGCATCAAGATCTTTTGAATAATCATTTATATCATCGTCAAGAAGTTCTTCATAAATTTCTAATTGTCTTATTCTTCTATTAATGTCGTCTTCTTGTGCGTCTGAGAGTCTTTCGTGATAGTTTTCTTTAAAAATTCTGAATTTTTCTCTTTCTTGTTGTATAATCACTTTCCATTTGAGAGTATCTTGAGCAGCTTTTTTTAGAATAGGGCGGTGTCTAATGACTCTTTCATTTATGTCATAGATGATTCCCTTTAGCTCTTTTTTATCAGTAACCATTCTCCTCAGTCTATTGATGTTTTCACTAAGTTCATTATTGAAAAGTAGGAAATTATTGTGAGTGTTTTTGTATAAATGTTCTCGGTTGACAGAAAAAAGTAATTCTGATAACTTATAGAAGTGTTGAAATACTTTGTGTTGTTTTGCTTCAACTTCATTTTTCCTCTTCATATACTCTTGATCATCAATTTTGTTAATTACATAATCTTGCTCTAGTTCCATTTCTTCTTCAAAAGTCCTTGTAGCAGCTTTGATAGCCATATACATAACATATCGTATTTTTAATTCTTCTATCTCAACAGGAGGAATTTCGTCTAATTCTATTTCGGGGAATTTAACGTCTAGTTTGATTTCTTCTGGTTTTGTTCTAACAATTTCTCCTCTTTCAATTTCCTGAATATCTGTTTCTGCTTCCGGTAAAATCTGTTGAGTATCCTCGATAGTAACTTCTTCTTGCGAAACTAGACCTGAAGGTAATCCAGATAGAATCTCTTTATATTTATTTTTAAGAGTTTGATAGGTTCTTCTATCTATAGAACCTCTAATATATCGTAAATCAAGATCCCTGATAAACCTAAGAATCCTTCTTTTCTTTAGAGTAATATCATCGTCAGACATTATTAAAGTAAAATATACGTTTCATATTCAAATATGTTACTAAAATATCAATCTATAATTTCTTGGTAAAAAGCGATACCCATAAGAAAAAATATATATTTAATGTGTTACAAGAAAAAATAGTAACGGTGATTATTAATGAGTTTTCAAGATGAGGTACAAGTGCTCGCTAATGAAGGTACAGTTGGTGTTGTTTGGCTTTTAGGTGACGATTTGAAATGTTATTATCAATATGGTGACTGGGCTGTTGATCCCACTATCCCATTTAATGCGTGGAAGAATCAAACTCCTTCGGTAGATTTTGGTGGTGGATTGAAGTTTACTGTAATCGCGATGACACCTGAGAGATTGATTTCTAGTAATCTTGGAGGTCAAGGACACCTCATAGTAGCTCGTTGTCCAAAATGGGCAGGTTGTGTAATAACCTGGTCTCCTTCAAATGTTCAAAAAGATTATGCGTATGCATGTGCAGCAAAACTAGCAGCTAGAGTAGGCTAATATTCTGGTGATTTTTTGTCTTTCCACCTTTCTATTGAAGAAAAAGGGGAAGATGTTTTTATTACAATTAAAGCACATCCCAATTCTTCAAAGAAAGAAGTAAAACTCTCTGATTTTGATATTGATGTCTATGTTCATGAGCCTACAGATAAAGGAAAAGCTAACAAAGCAATTATTAAATTACTTTCTAAAACGCTTGATCTTCCTTCTTCCTCTATAAGTATAGTAAAGGGTATTAAATCTCAAACAAAAATTATACTTCTAAAAGGTATTAAAACCTCCTTAATATTTGAAAAATTGGGTTGAATCAGAGTTTCATTTTTTCAAAAGCTCTGATCAATTCATTTCTTTCTGTGAATTTTTGGTGTAAACTCGCACTTAGATTCATAAGGTGTGCAATACTTGTTTCAACCGTATCGAGCATCATTTCTTCTAAATTAACTTTTATTTCTGTTATTTTGTCTTTGAATTCTTCTGAATTATCCAATATATCGATTTCTAATAGATACAAAATAGAAAGATCTATACCATGTTCTCCTTCAACATCGTCTACGTCGAAAAAAGTACTGTATTTGTAGTCAGTATTTTTAGCTTCTTTTCTCAGATCACTAATTGTTTTCGAAACAATCCCAGCTGGTCCCCAACTAGTCAGGAGTTGTGAATGTATTAGTAATTCCTGAACTTGACTCATCATGTCACTTGTTTCTCTTAGAATATTAACTAACTTGGTTCTAAAGGCTTTATCTGTGTTCTTTCTATATTCTAGAGCTTTATAGCCTAAGTATCCTTCAATATTTGCTCTGAGAATTTTCAAAGCCTCACTTGGAGCTTCCGATAAAGCTGCATTTGATACATCTTTCTTTTTACCAAACATTTGTATTCACCTTTATTTTATCTTATTGATTTAAATATATTGTGCGTATTTCTTCATTTGAAGTTGCTTGTTCAGGAGGTCTGTCCTCAACTATTCTTCCCGTAAATCTTGGAAATCGAAGTGCTAAACCTTCGTTTTCATTTTCAAAGTAACCTCTAGAGCAGGTGTGCATTTGACTTCTAGTTATTTCTGCTCCACTAACCTCTATCACAATTTTAGGGTCAAACCAGACACTACATTCAATTTTGCTTTCCACTTCTTTTGGTTTATCTCTTTCTAGCGGTTTTAGGATCTTAAGAAAGTATGCAAGGTCTTCATCAGAAAAACCTGTTGCTACTCTTGTAAAAGTTTGGAAAACATTATCTTCTACATTAAAGCATCCTAATAAGAAAGTACCATATTTTCCGGCTCTTTTTCCCTTCCCATAGTCAGCACCAAGGATAACTAAATCAAAAGAGTCTGATAACTTATCTACATAATCAGCTTTATATTTTACCCAATTCCAACCTCGATTTCCTGCTTGATAAACTGAATTATCAGCTATACTTTTACCCATTACTCCTTCACAGCTGTTTTCTAAAGCTTGATGAAAGAAACTATCAATTTCATCTGTGTTTTCAGCTATTCTTTGATGAGAGAATTTTATATTTTCAGTTTCTTTAATAATTTTATGCAAAACCTCTCTACGTTTAAGATATCCTTCATCAAGAACTGCTTTATTTTGAGCATAAAGTGCATCAAAAAGGTAAACTCGTACTGGCACTTCTGTAATTTTTTGTTCAATATCATGTTTTCTCTTTCTTTGTGATACCTGTTGAAACGGTAGAATGCGGTCATTTGTTAGATCATAAGCAACAATCTCACCTTCAATGATAAAATTCTCTTCTTCTGAAGCTGCCTTTATGAACTCAATAACGTCTGGAAATTGATCTGTTATGTCCTCCGGTCTCCTAGAAAATAATCTTAATTTATCTCCTTGTTTGTGGATTTGAACTCTTAGTCCATCATACTTGTATTCTAAGGAAACTTTTCCATCAAATTTTTCAAGTAATTCATTTGCACTTGATACTCTTTGTGCTAACATGACTTTTATAGGATTCATTACCTTGACATCTATCTCTCTGACAGCTTGAACTCCTTCTCTATACAATAATTCTGAAATTGTACCTATATCGGATGTGAGATTATATGCCCTCTCCAAGATACTTTTATTTTCTCTAGTTCCAGTTTTAGCTTTGGAAAGAGCTTCAAGAAGTAATTGAACTGCAACACCTAAACGTAGTTGACTGACAACCATTCTTATAATATATCTAGCTTCAAGCGGATTAACTTTGGATATTAATCCTGATAAGATTCTAATTTTCTTATCTGTCGAACCTTCCCCCGTAGTTTGAGCAATAGAATCTAATTTATTCCAAACATCTAGAATGGTATATTCATTAGTTTCTTTTTGTACTGTGAAAGAAAGAAGTGTTGATTGTGTTTTTCTTTCTAAAAGTGTTTGAGCAGTTTTACCTAAATCTCCCACTTCATCTAGCAGATCTGTCACACTTTTCTCATTTTTACCGGTTGAAATAGCTAAAGCTTTTATTGCCATTTTCTCAGCTAACATGAGTTCGATCCCCACAAAATCAGGGTAGATTTTTCCTAAAGTTAATAATGCTATTTTACCTATTTCCTTCTCTGAAGCTTTAGAGAGAGTATCAGCTAAAATGTCAACCATTTCCAATTTTTTTTGTGTATCTTCCAATTTAGAATAGCAGTCACTAAGTTCTCTGAATTTCAAGTTTATCAAGCCTTAGAAGATTTTTCTTTTTCCCTTTGATTCTTTTATTTCTAAAACAATTTCACTTATTAAATGTATAAGATTTGCACTTAAAACGTCGACACTATTTTTTAGTTCTCTAATTGCTTGAATAAGATCTCCCATCATTTGTGATTGTACTGCTGAATTTACACTTGGTTCTACTTTCAAATTTTCCAATCTTTGGTCAAAAATCATAAGATCTTTTTCGAATTGATCCATTTCTGGGGTTCTAGGTTCAGGAATAGAAGAAATATCAGCTTTTGAACGTTTCCTCTCCTCTCTCCTTTGTGCTTCCCTATCAGATTTTTCTTTCATTTTTTCTATGTATGGCAGAACTTCGGAGTAATCAATACCTTCTCTCCTTGCCATATCTGTAAGTAGAATATCTCTATATCCTCGATCTTCAATTTTTAAAGTATCAATTTCCTTTTCTAGCTCTTGAATAATTGATATTGCTTCATAGATGTCATTTTTAGACATTTTTGGTTCAACCTCTTTAGATTCTGTACGTGTAGATTTTACTTCATCTCTCAAAGTTTTCATAGCTTTCATAACTTCAGTTTTTACTTGATCAGTTTCTCCTTTTGATAAAGCTTCTTTGACCATATCAATTTTACTTACAGACTCGTAAGGTTCTTTTTCTTGAGCCTTCTCAAATTCAGTAATTTCTTCCTCAAATTCTGTTTCTTCTTCTTCCTCCTCTTCTTCTCTAAGAGATTCTTCTTCACCTAATGATATAGGAGGTGTACCAACATGAGTAAAGATGTTTTTTGCAAATTTGGCATTATCCTTTAAATCTAATCCTGCTTTTCTATCAGAAAGCATTAGATAAGAACCACAAACAAAAACTGTTCCCAAACCATAAGAAGTAATTGCAGCTATAGCACTACTTGGTGGATCACTAGAATTACTCGTTCTAGCTAGTTCTGAATCTCCTTCGTCAAGCTGTAAAGAACAACTTGAAACAATAACTATTTCTTTCAAACCATCTGTTATTGGATGTTCTTCGAATTTTGAGATTACAACATTACTCTCTAATCCTAGTTCAAAATTTTCATAATCGAATATTTGGTTCGAAACAATAGACATATTGAAGTGTTTTAATAATGTATTCAGATTTGTACTTAAACCATTATCCCCTCCTGCATTAGCAAATATGGCTAAAGCACCTCCTTCATCAACAAATCTGAGTAGAGCTTTTACCTCATGTCCATATAATTTGCTTGAATCTGGACAGAGAAGTACAACTATGTCATAATCTGTTATACTGGTATATTTTATCGGGTATGAATCATATCTTGATATTTCATGACCTTGATTCTCTAAAAGCTCACTTAACTTCTGAAAATTCTCATGTATTTTTCCTCTTTCTTTCTGGGTTTCGTCAAATAAAATCCTCATATAGACACCCTTATTCTTGCAGAAATATTTCCTTATTTATATAGACAAATTATTTCTATACGTTATTAATCTTATTGATACTATTACTGAATTATACGGATTTTTAAACTAAAAGAACTCAATAACTAAAAATAAATAATTGCAGTAAAGCATAAAAACATCTATGTTATTGTGTGTTATCCGGTGATTGAATGTCAAAATTAGACTTTGATAAGTTAACAGAACTAGCTTCTTCTCGATTAGATATAATTGTTCTCCATTCACAAAAGGGCGGTCCTGGTAAAACAACCTTATCTTGCAACATAGCCCACGAATTAGCAAGAAGAGGAAATAAGACTGTTCTAGTAGATCTTGACATTGCTCAACCTACAATACAACATATCTTTAGAATAGCAGATAAGAAAATCAAAAAGACTATTAATGATATCCTTTTAGGGGAGGCAAAAGTAACAGAAGAAGCTTTGATTGAAACAGAAGATCCTAATCTATTTTTGATAGTTGCTAAGGAGAATGTTGAGTACGGTGAAGGTTTACTGTCTTTACTAGAAGGGATTCAGAAACACTCCTTTTTTGTTATGCACGAAATGACTAGATTCCTTCTAAAAATGGGTTTCAAATACGTGGTTTATGATTGTGCTCCAGGTTATAGAATGGAATCAGTAAATGCTGCTGCAATCGCTGATGCAAGATTATTTGTGATTAGACCTTCAACTTTCAGCTATGAAGGAGCGAAACAAATGCTCACTGATATCTACAAGAAACTTGATATTACGTCTCTTAATTTCTTTTTATTTAATCAAGTTCCACCTGAATTAAGTGAAAAAAATCAGAAATTGCTCAACAGCTGGAAAGATGAGCTAATAAAATTATATCTCCCTTACAAGATCTCATTTCTGGATTTTCTTCCAGTTTCTTTCGAAATCATGGAACTAGGGATAAATGGTGAATATATGTTTCCTACTGATACTATATTATACAATAAATTATCTAAAATTGTAGATGAAATCACTTTGAAAATAGACAAAATGAAAGAAGCTAAAAATGAATAGACAAAAAAATACGAAAATTATATCAAATCTTATATTAGCTAACGTATACAGTTTTCTTAATGAGCCTAGTTAAAGAGTATCAATGTCCTCATTGTAATGCTCCTTTGGACATCAACCCAGAAGATGCAATCTTCAATTGTGAATCTTGTGGTCAAGCTATTCTAGCAGATGGTTCTGAATTTGATGATCATTATATTCTTAGAAACACCTTGAATAGAACACAGATACATGATATCGTTAAGGGTTTTATTAAGAAAAAAGGTTTTATGAGGGGAATTCGTGGTTACAAAATAACAAATATAACTCCTACATTAATGCCTTTTTGGGTAGTTACTTCTGATGCATATACTCACTACGTGGGATATCTCAGATATACTGAAACAAAAACAAGAACCGTAGGTTCTGGAAAAAACACAAGAACAGTGACTGAACATGTGACTGTATACCGTCCAATAGATCAAGAGATAAGAGAAAAAAGAGCAGATGTTCTTTTAGGAAGAAGAGGTAGTTCAATCTATGGCTACAATCAAGTTAAAAACATCGTTCGCTCTGAATTCTCAAACGCTGTTCCTTTTAATCATGATCAATTGGTTGCAACTGATAAAGAATTCGAATATTTATCCTCTGAAATAACTCTAGATGCTGCAAATCAACTTGGGAAAACAGTTGTTTTTGATGATCATAGGTCAAGAGCTGAACGTGCATGCACTAAGGTTTTTGATTGCGCGACTCAAATAACTTTTTCAGGAACATACTTCTTGCATGCACCTGTTTGGCAGGTTGAATATGAGTTTAAAGATGAAACTTATCGTATGGCTATTTTAGGAAGTAGTGGTAGAATAATAATAGGTGAAATCCCAGTTACAACAACTTACCGAATGATATTTTTAACTTTAACATTCTTAACCTTAGGTGTAGCTGGAGTGGTAAGTTATTTCTTTGGTCAAACTGAAGTATATGTTCCGATTATAGCTGGAGTAGTTGCTGCTGTTATAGGGTTCTTTACGCTTAAGAATACCTTTAAACCAAAGTCGGTGGTGGATTAAGATGAGTAATGTGAAATCAATTATGTGTCCAAATTGCAATGCTCCATTAGAGATGGAAGCTACTCAATCCCATGTAACCTGTCCGTATTGTAATGTTACAAGTGAATTAAAGGAAGTTTCTGAATTAGTTGAACATTATATGTTACCAGTAAGTTATGATGTCTCTCAAATAAGAACAGAACTCATTGGAGATATCCTAAAACACCCAGGTGTTCCTGAAGATTTACATAATTCTCTAGAATTCACTAAAATTGATCTGAAGTTCTATCCATATTACATTGTAACAGTTCATCTTAGAACAGAATACAAAGGGAATGGAGAATATGCTACTTTCAGTAACAGATACAAATCAGGATATCGTAATATAAGTACACACCTGAAACCAGAACAAGGTGTTTTTGATGATACAAGAGAATTCATAATTTATTCTGCTGAAGAAGTAAATAATGATTTATTAAATTTTGAAATATCAACTAGAGGAAAAAGATATTTTCAAGCTTTAGAAGCTGAAAAAGTTAAAGCAGACGTAGTTCCAAGTATTTTCAATCTAGATCAAGCAAAAGAAGAAGCTATATCAAATATGCGAGAGATTCATAAAGGACTGATGATGAAAGAGCTCGCACAAATTCTTGAAGTAAGAGATAAACCTGATATTGAAGGAGTATATTTATTGCATATACCATTTTATATACTTACATTCAAAGCAGGTAAGAAAGAATACACTGCTATATTGGATGCTGCAACTGGTAGAACTGTAATTACACAAATTCCGAGAGAAACATCCTATTGGATGCAAGTTGGAGTGTTAACAACAATTTTTGGAGCTGTTGGTTTAGCTGGTATTTACTTCGTCATTCAAAATACCCTTAGCCTTGGTTACTTCGGAATTTTTGGTGCAATTGCTGGCTTGATTTATGCTGCTCGTACGTTACAACTTGGTCTGAAATCAAGATATACGGAAACTCAGAGAAATAAGAAAAGGAGATAATTATTTCTTTTCTCTTTTACCTTTTTATTTAAAAATATAAAGAATCTTTAATTTAATATGAATGAAGAGATTCCTATTTTCTTTGACTTTGGTGGAACTTTAGTGGACACAGTTGAAGTAACTCGTAGAGCATTTAATGAAGTTTTAGGAACAGATTATTCTACAGAAGATATCAAGAATATGTACAAGGATGCTTCACAAAAAAGACAAAGTATGTCTTTATTATTCAAGTATAAGGTTAATCCTGCAAAACTAGCTTTAAGACAGAAAAAACTCAGAGAAATGCAGAAACAACTTTTTTTAGAAACGATAGAACTCAATGACCAGTTCAGAGAGATTCTCTATAAAATTAAGAGACTTGATCCAAGAATTAGTTTGATTTTAGTCACCCAAAATCCTATGATGGAAGATGAGGAATATTCTAGTAAAGCAATGAGTAAATTGTTTGGGGATAGGAACCCTTTCGATTCCATTCTTGCCGGTGAAGATAAGTTTCAACTCATTGTCTATAACTATGATCCTGATATACTTGCAAGAGGAGTATTAATAGGGGATTTACCAAATGATGTTTATGTTGCAGAAATGTTAAAGATTCCTTGTTTTGGAGTTACATGGGGATATTCAGAAGAAGAAGAACTTCAAACACCATTCATTGTTGATAGTATAGATGAGCTGTACGAAATGGTTCAAGATCATATTGAAGATTTAAAAGAAGAAAAGAAAGCTGAAATAGAAGAAATCGAATTCGAGGATATTGACCTAGATTCTGATGACTTTGAATTAATAAGCTAAACTTAATCTTCTAATTCCAAAACTTCTTTTGCTACTTTCTCTGCTATTTCTGCAAGTATTTCCTTATTTTTATCAATAATTTCTTGAGCTTGCTTCTTAGCATCTTTAATGAGTCTCTCATATTTACTGCCATCTTTTGCTTCTTCTATCCTATGTTTTAATATCTCTCTTGCATCATTTTTAGCGCTTTCTAATCTTCTTACTTTATCACTTTGAGCCTTTTCAATTAATGTTGCTGCAGCTTTCTCAGCTTCCTTTGTTTTTAATTCAGCATGTTGTTCAGCAACCTTTATTTGCGTTATTATTTCTTGTTCCTTAGATGGCACAAATTTCACCTGATATCTCTTTTTTAGTAAGTTATGTGAGAGGTCAGCATGCAAAGTTACTCTCTACAGAAGACTTTGAAAATTTAATAAATAAACCTTACGAAGCCTTCATCAACGATCTAATGTCTTTTGAAATAGGTGAGATTCTACGATTTATACCATCTTCTAAGTCCCATGAAATAGAACGTTTCCTAACTCGCAGATTATTGGATCAATATTCGTTTATCCTAAATAATATCCCAGTAATTTTCCGAAAATTTATCGAAGCTTATACCACCAAATTTGAGGTAATTAATTTACAGAGAATTACACGATATTTATTCTCAAAAGCAGATGTTGATCTAAAAGAAGCTATAAATCTCCGTCCTCAAGAGATGCTTGGGAGAACTGCTTTTATTGCTAAATTGCTCCAATGTAAAGATTTAGGGGAGTTTCTAGATGAATTAACAAAAACAGAATATAAAAATGAAATTGAAGTTGCTGAGAAAATTTACTCAACAGTTGGAGATATCTGGCCTTTAGAATTTGCTTTTGAAACTTTTTATATTAAAAAAATGCTTCAAGAAGCTAATAAGCTCAAGTATAATAATAAGAAAGATGCATTAAGATTTGTTTACTCTGAACTCTTAATAATCTTAATCCTTGTAATTCTAAAAGCTGATTTTGTTGAAGTGGATATTAAAGAAGCTTTGCAACTTATACCTATTCCAAAAGATTTCCCTTACAAAAGACAAATATCTAAAATGATTTCAGATAATGTTTTAAAAACTGATTTAGAAGTATTAAAATCACTCAAATCGACTAAAATAGATGATGGGATTAAAAAATATGAAGATGACAAGATGTTCTTACATATGGAAATTGCTGTTAGAGCTTTTCAGTTAAATTATCATCGTAAATTATTTTACAAGGATTTTGGAATACTAAGCATTTTAAGTTATCTTAAACAATATGAAACACAAATACAAGATTTGAATAAATTGCTGTATTTGAAAGAGTACAAGTTCCCTGTAGAGAAAACAAAGGAACTTATTGTTGATCTAATTTAATCTTCAAATCGTTGGAACTGTGACTATATTCAGTAGTATAAAAGCAATTAGTAATCCGTAAATTGCTAGAGCCTCTCCTAACCCAAGATAAATAAGGTTGGGTGTAAATACTTCTGAGTTTGCTGTAATTGAACCAATAGCAGCTGGTTCACCTTTTGCTAGTGTAAATGCTGCTCCAAGATTTGAAACAACCATGATGAACATTGCTGCGATGAAAATCCAACCATATTCAGGCCTGAATTCTGTTAGTTCATATGTTCCATCCAAGAAGGGTTGTATCTTAGTATACATAACAAAAGCAATCAGTAGACCATAAATTGCTAAAGCTTCTGCTAATGCGAGATAAATAAGAATGAAAATATTCAACCTTTGTTTCTCAGCAACAGCTGCTGCAGCTGCTTGAACTCCTTTAGAAAGAGGAATTCCAGCTCCAAGTATAGTTAACATAGTTCCTGCGATACCAATAATCCCTAATATATATCCTTCAACTGCCATATTTACTCAAATCCATTTTTTTGTTGAAAATGAAGATTGGCTTGTGTTGTATGCCACTACCTTCATAAAATTTACTGAAAAATTCATAAAAATGTAATCTTAAAGTTTGAACAAAAACCAATAATCCCTCTAGAACTAATACAAAGACATTTCCTATCACTAATATTAAAATCTGAAATCCTATAAATGTAACTTGCATAGCTAATGCGTTGATAACACTTAGAAATACAACGTGAGCAACTAACATAGCTAGCATTCTTCCATATGATATTGTGTTACTAATGAATGTACTGAAAGATTCTAGTAGATGAATCAAACCCATGCCAATACCACCAAAGAAACTTCGAACAATATTGCGTCTTCTTTTCTTGAAAAGTATACTAACAATACCTTGACCTAATAAAGCAAGCCCGACTCCAATAGAAACAGAAACCAAACCAACAAGTAGGAATCCTTTATTACTAGGATCAATTCCTAAATTCAAAATTCCCAAAGAAGTCAAGAAATACAGAATTGCTGCATATAAGAAAAATTGTGCTGTTGTATCTTTAATTAGTTCATCAAATTCTTTACGTCTAATTTGATTAATTACTCTTAGAACTAATCCTAATATAACATGAATAGAACCAATGATAAGTGTTAAATTGAATACTTCTACTAAATCGTTAACAGGTTCTAAAAACGGATACTTAAGACCAAAAATATACACAGGTCCAGTAATCCCTAGTAAATCTGTTAAATGAGCACCAAATGCTTCACCAAAAATGAATCCCATAATTGCAGAAGTTATTCCGACCATCATTACAAGGAGAAACATTCTTCTAATTCCTTTTTTAAGTCCTCTTGCAAGAATTCCCATTAAACCAATAATAACAAGAATAAGCCCATGCCCTAAATCTCCAAACATGATTCCAAAGAAGATACTAAAGGTAAACACAAAGAAAATTGTTGGATCCACCTCCTTAGCTGAAGGTAAGCCATATAATCCAACAATGGATTGAAATGAATTCATTATAGGATTTTTTGCTTCAACAAAAGGAATATTCTTTATTTCTTCTTCTGGTCCATGAACAATTAAAATAGTTTCAGGAAAATCCTCTAAGGATTTTTCTAGGATTGAAAGATCTCTTTGGGCAATCCATCCTTGGATAACTACTGTTCTACTAGTTGTTCTTGAAGAAACATATAAACGAAGTAGGTGTCCATAGCTTTCAATAGATAATTTTAATGCTATTATTTTTTCTTTATTATTTATAGCAAATTGATTAATAGATTTTTCAAGTCCCTTTTTCTCATTTTGAATCTTTTTACATTCTTTAATTATTTCATCTTCAATCTCTGTTTTACTTAAATAAGCTGGATCGTTGAGCTCATACAAGTACCATCTTACGATTGATAGATCTTTCAAAAGTTTTGAAATCTCACCCTTTCGACCTTGAGCAAAAATCATGAATTTGTTAGAAGCTAACGCTATTACTTCACTTTTTGTAATATCCTTGACAAATTCTTCAGCATCACTTTCTTTTGTTGTAGTAAGCACTCCTACAATTGTGCTCTCATTAGCTTTTACTTCATAAGGATATTCTTCTTCAAGAAGTCTAAAGCCTTTAGCAAGCAACTCATTCATACTTTCTTCTTCTTTTCTTTTTTCTAGTCTATTCTTCAAACCTTCAATTCCAGTTTTTAACTCAATTATTTGCTTGGTTAGATTCTCTTCAATTTTATTGATATCCTCCCAATTATCAAATAGCGGTGAAATTAATGGCGGTTTTCTATAAGCTCTAGCTATTTTTTGACCAAATTTCTCTTTTGGTTCTGGAATGAAATCCAACAAATCTTTGTATGATATTTCTAAAGATCTTAATTTTTCTAATCGTGATGTAGGATAATAATCATCTAAATCTTCTACTGAGACATTGTCTTTTACCATCATTTTTTCAGTTTCAGCTATTTTAATGATCATTTTTGAAAAGTCTTCTTTAGGACTTATAATTGTAGCTTCTAACATTTTAGCTGGAAACAGACCCATTTTATCACCTACTCAAATAATGATTCATTAATTTTTGTTCGTATTTTTTCTTTACTAACATCAAGAAGATTTTCTAGCGTATAGTCAATCCTAACCCTCTCTCGAACATCAGTAAGAATGAATCCACCTATTGTTTTGAGGGAAGATTTGTCTAAAGTACATTTTATCCCTTCATTTTTGAATAAATTATCAATGATTTTTGAGAAAATTTTGTTGTCCCTTTCATCTATGAAAATCTTAACTTCTTCTAATCGCATGTTTTTTGTGCCACGAAGTAATGTTTTATTGAGAAATGTCTCATATTCTTTTGTTTTTCTAAAATCACCAAATTCCTTTTCAATAATATCGTATACTTCATCTATTAGCATTTCTTTTGCTTCTATTATGATTTTACGTGCTTCTTGTTGATATTCTGTCTCCGTTCTTTTCTTAAGAAAATCGATACGAGATGTCTCTTTAGCTAATTCTTTTTCCTTCACTTCTTCAACTAATTTTTGTGTCTCTTTTTCTATCTCTTCAAGTTTGAGTTTAGTATTATTTTGAATATTCTCTATTTCTTTATCAGATTCATCTTGAATCTTTTTCAATAAATTAGTTAAAGCTTCATTGCCAAATTTTTCAATTTCTTTTTCTTTTGTTGGAATCTCAATCACCTCATACAGGAAACATTAAAACTGGTATATCTGACAATTCAATCACATATCTCACATGATTTTTGATTAACCTTTTTGTTATAGATTCTCTTCTTGTTCCCATCACAATAAATTCCACATTTTCCCTTTTTGCAGTTTCAATTATTTTGTCTGCTATAAGACCTTTCAACAATTCAGTTGTTATATATAAATGAGTGTCAGAGTATTCTAAGATCAATTTTTGCAATATGTTCTCATTTTCATGTTGATTTTCTTCAAGAACTTCTTCCAAGGTTTTTCCTTTATATATTGCTAATTGTTCAAGATTTTGTTTGTCAATTACATGTAAAAGATGAACCTCTGTTATACAGTCGTCTAAAAATTCTATGAGTTGCTTGATTAATTCTGAGCCACTTTCAAAATCACCAATAGCAACTAACGCTTTTTTCATCTACTACAACCTCTTTTGCTTTTTTTCTTTTAATTTTTGTTTTAATTTTTTAATAGTGTAAATATTCTCTAATTCGTAAGCTTCCAAGGCTTCATCAATATATTTTATGATGTTCTGAAATCTGACCAAGTAAATTTTGTCCAGAGCATTTAGGTTGAGTTGTATAGATTGAAGACTTCTTATTATTCTATAAGCAAAATTCTCAATTTCAGCAAGTTGAACTAGCAATGTAAATGTGTCCCGAAATTTTCGAGCAGTTACCCATAATAAGCTAGAAATACCAAAAAATCCGTATGATGGTTCAGGGATTTTTTTCAGGTCTAATTCATTGAATTGAACACCCATATATTCTACTGGTTTTGTACCTACCTCAACATCTTTAGGGATAGTTTCACTAAATACATTAACCATATCTTTCCCAAGCTCTGATTCTGTTTTAATATATTCAATATATGATTCACTAAGATTTTTTTCCATTCTTTCTCTAAGAGATATAGCTTCAGCTGTAATTATGTGGAGTTTCATAAGTAAAGCTTCATATTTTTCTCTTAATAATTCATATGCTCTTTTAACCAATTGTAATTTCTTTTTGTATTTCAAAAGATTGTCTTTTGTAGGAGGAACATCTATCATTTGCCTCATGATTCTTCCTCCTTCATATGAACTAAATAATTTTTTATTAACTCTTCAGAGACTTTATTTAATTCAGACTCTGGTAATTGAGATAATAGAGACCATCCAATTTTAAGTGACTCCTCTATAGTTCTGTGGCTGTCACCTTGGTTTACGAAGATTTCTTCAAATTTCTCTGAAAAACTAAGTAAAATTTGATCTATACGATTTAATTCTTTTTTTCCAATAACTTCTGCTAGTTTTCTTTTATCTAAACCTTCAGCGTAGGATGCATAGAGCTGGTCACTAAGTGAAGGGTGATCTTCTCTTGTATAACCTTTGCCAATTCCATCTTTCATCAATCTTGATAAAGATCCTAAAACGTCAATGGGAGGATAGATTCCTCTATTATGCAAAGATCTATCCAATATGATTTGCCCCTCAGTTATATAACCAGTTAGATCTGCAATTGGGTGTGTTATATCATCATTAGGCATAGTGAGATTTGCAAGTAAGGTGATACTGCCTTCTGCACCTTCAACAATACCTGCCCTTTCATATATAGAAGCAAGATCACTATACATATAGCCAGGAAAACCTTTTCTTGAGGGAACTGTTTCTAATGCTACTGATATTTCTCGTAAGGCTTGACAATAATTTGTTATATCTGAAAGAATTACTAGTACGTGATAATCTTTGTCAAAAGCAAGATATTCTGCAATAGTTAATGCGACTCTTGGTGTCAGTAGTCTTTCTGCAGCTGAATCACTAGCTAAATTTGTAAACATAATTACTTTGTTTAGGGTACCTGTTTCTTTGAACAATCTCTGGAAATAAATGTAATCATCCATAGTTAACCCCATAGCACCAAACACAATAACAAATTTCTCATTTTCTGTCTGTCTTGCTATTTGAGCTTGTTTAACAATTTGCCCTACAAATTGATTGTTTGGTAAACCCGCACCTGTAAAAATAGGTAATTTCTGACCTCTTACTAATGTATTCATTATATCAATACTGGAGATTCCTGTTTCGATATAATTTCGTGGATATATTCGAGAGGTTGGATTAATGGGCTCACCGTTGACATCTCTATAATCTTCAGAATAAATACTTGGTAATCCATCCAGCGGTTCTCCCAGAGAATTAAAAATTCTTCCAATCATATTTTCCGAGACAAATAATTGCATTGTTCGACCTGAGAACATAGTTTCAACTTTGTCTTTATCTATCTCATATGTTCCTTGATAAAGTAATATGATAACTTTTCCTTCTTCAATTGCTAGAACTCTGCCTTTACGAACAGTTCCATTCTCTAAAATAACTTCAAGGTATTCTCCCATCTGTATCCCCGAGACACCTTCAACTATTATAAGTGGCCCTCGAATTTCAGATACACCTTTAACCGTTATTCTAGCCATATTAATATCACCCTCTATTTCCATATTTTGTTCCTAAATCTTCAATTTCGGAATGGATATAATCTTCTATTTTATTTAACTGCATCATGTTGTCGTTAGGAACATCTTCTTTCATTCTTTTAAGAAGCTTAACAGATTTTAATGAATTAATAAGTGAAATTGGGCAACCGTTCTTTATCAAGATTCTAGCTCGATTATAAAATAAAAGCATAAGATTCATCATTCTCATCTGTTTATCAATTGGGCAAAAGGAATCTACTGGATGAAAAGCGCTTTGTTGGAGAAAACCTTCTTTGATTATCTCAGCAACTAGAATAATAAGTTGCTCATCAGCTGGTAAAGCTTTTGCTCCAATTAACTCAACTATTTGTTGAAGTTCATTATCTTGTTGTAAAATTGTAAACATTTCTTGTCTGTATCTTCCCCAATCTTCTAAACCTGTTTCTAGAGCCCATTCCTCTATAGCATTAATATAACCAGAATAACTTGAAAACCAATTGATTGATGGAAAATGTTTCCTGTTTGCTAATGTTGGATCTAATCCCCAGAAGGTTTTTACAAATCTTTTAGTATTAGAAGTTACAGGCTCACTGAAATCTCCTCCAGGAGGTGATATAGCAGCTGTAATGTTAATTGAGCCTTCTCTATAAGGAGAACCAATTGCAACAACGTGACCAGCTCTCTCGTAAAAGTTAGCTAATCTAGCACCTAAATATGCAGGATAACCTTCTTCCACAGGCATCTCTTCCAGTTGTCCAGAAATCTCACGAAGTGCTTCTGCCCATCTAGAGGTGGAATCAGCTGTAAGTAATACATTGAATCCTTGATCTCGAAAATATTCTGCCATGGTTATTCCCATATAGATTGAAGCTTCTCTAGCTGCAACAGGCATATTCGATACATTAGCAATTAATAGAGTTCTATCCATCAATGGATTTTTTGTATATGGATCTATTAATTTTGGAAATTCTCTCAAAACATCTGTCATTTCATTGCCTCGCTCTCCACATCCAATGTATATTACAACATCAGCGTTACTCCATTTAGATAATTGGTGTTGAATAACTGTCTTACCTGTTCCAAATCCTCCTGGAATTGCAGCTGTCCCTCCTTTAGTTATTGGAAAGAACATGTCGATAATTCTTTGACCTGTGATGAGCGGTTCATGAACTGGAATTTTTCTAAGAAAAGGTCTAGCAATTCTTACAGGCCATTCTTGCATCATTGTCAGCTGTCGTTTTATACCTTCTTTTGTCTTTAATGTTACAATAGGATCAATAACAGTATAATCACCTTTATCTTGAATTTCAACAAGTTCTCCCTGTAAATTTGGTGGAACTAGAATGAGGCTTTCTATAGTCTTTGTTTCTTGTACAACTCCTAGTTTGTCCCCACTATGAATGTGTTCACCTTTCTTTAGGTCTCCATTTGGGATGAATTCCCATTTTGTATTTCTGCTTAAAGCACTAGTTTGAATACCTCTTTTGATGAAAGCAGAATTTGTGATTTTCTTTATTGTCTCTAAAGGTCTTTGAATCCCATCAAAAATATTTGATAACAATCCCGGTCCTAACTCAGCAGAAAGAGAATGACCAGTAGGATATATAGGATCATTTATCCTAAGTCCTTCTAATGGTTCATAAACTTGGATTGTAGCAATTTCATGTTCAATAGCAATGATTTCTCCAATTAATCTCTCTTCCCCTACATATGTGATCTCTCCCATTTTAAATGTGGAAAGACCTTTGACTTGAACAGTAGAACCTTTTATAGAACTTATTCTCGCATTTTCTACTGTTGTTTTACTCATTACAAGAATATTTAGTTTGTTAAATAAGTATTTTACTGTACAACTATCCATATCATAAAGCTTTAATTTTATTTAACCAAGTATCACTTAATGCAAGAATCTGACTTAATCAGTAAAGCTTTCGTTATAGGAGCAAGAGAAACTGTAAGAGGCTTTCATCTGATTGGCGTAGCAGGACAAGAAGCTTTTGAAAAATCAGCGATTCTGGGAGCTTTAGATTATGCACTTGAACATGACTATGCGTTAATAATTCTTTCTGCTTCTGCAGCATATAAAATAGAGGATACTTTAGAATCAATTAGATTAGAAACGACTACCCCGATTATTGTAATATCTGATGTCAATCTTAAAGTAGATATAAAGGATTTAGAAAAGAAATTTAGGAAATTTATTGGTATTCATTAAGAAGCTTTTCAAAGATTCTGTTGAAGATATTATAATCATTTTCTGTAAAAAGCACTACTTGTATAATCTTGAATTTATTATTTTCTTCCTCAAGAAAATGCATAAAGCATTCTATCATTATCTCCGCACAACTATCTATCGGAAATCCAGCTATTCCAGTTCCAATGGCTGGAAATGCTATTGTTTCAATTCCAAACTCTGATCCTATTCGTAATGAATTCAAAATAGATTTTCTGAGTGATTCTTTAGTAGTTCTACCCCCTAAATTCATAGAAGCAGCATGTATGACCTTTTTTGCTTTAAGATTTCCTCCTGTTGTTATTGCAGCTTTTCCTAACTCTACTGGTCCAATATCTGAACATTCTTTTTGAATTGATGGACCTCCTCTTTTTCTAATCGCTCCAGCTACTCCTGCTCCTAAAATTAGTTGCGTGTTTGCTGCATTGACAATTGCATCAACATCACATTCTGTTATATCGCCTTGAACTAAATTTATTGATGTACTTCTAATATTCCACATTACTAATCTCACTTTATGTTTTGTTTAATACAATCAGTTCCTATTACTTTATCTGTTGTTCGAAAACCCATTTTTTTATATATTTTTACTGCTGGAATATTAGATTCTTCTACCCACAATGATATTGTTTCTATACCTTTAGAAAATAATATTTCACACATTTTTGCACTAATATCGAAACCAAATCCTCTGTTTCTGTATTCTTGAGAAACCCAAACTCCTCTGATAATAGCAAAGGAAAAATTCTCATTTACTATAATGTGAGGTGCAAAGGCAACGCCTATGATTTTATCATCTTTAATAATTCCAACCCCACCACCTTCCGAATTTGAAAAAAGAAGTCTCTGTTTGAAACTTAATTCTTTTATTACCGTTTCATCCAGATTCTGTGCTTCATAAGTGTCTTTTGTTATGAAATTTTCCTGATTTAATTCCATACTCAAAAAAGTATTCATTTCTTTGCCTTTTGCAGATTTATCCATTACTTCAAAGCTAGTAAAATTATCCATGACAACTTCCATCCATTCAGGATCAAATGACAAACTTATCTTTCCTACTGGTTCATACATATCCAGAAGTTCTCTATTTGATGGTCCAAAAAGAGTAGTGTGCAAATCATATGAAAATCTAAAAGAGGAATCCTTTCTTTGAAAGTGACAACTCTCTGGAAATGTGAGAATGTCCCAAACAGTGTAAGCAAGCCTCGATATTCTATTTTTTCCAACCTCTAGAATAGAATCAAATTGAAGTGGCATTGATATAAAAGTAAAAAACTTCCTTATATCTTCTTCTCTTTTTAAAATCACATGTATTTCTGACCATAAAGCTCATTATCAAGCTTGTTAAGGTACTCGCTATATTCACTTTTATTGGATATTTCAAAAGCTTTCTTAATTCTCTGCGTTCCTTCATATCTTTGTCCCATTCTAATAAGAGCTTGTCCAGACAGAAAAAGTGCTTCATCATCATCTTTGATAAGTGTCAGTAGTTCGTTGCATAAATTAAATGTCTTTTGTATGTCCCCCTCTGCAAGATAAAGTCTTGCTAATTTATTATATATGCTTCGGTTATCTTTTCTTGTTCTTTCTTCTACTTGAAGAGCTTGTAGATATTTCTCTTTTGCGATATCTAGATGCCCCATAAAATCATAGAGATCTCCTAATTCTTCATATAATTCTTGGTTTACTGGATCAATTTCAATAGCAGAATTATATGCATCAATTGCTGATAGGAAATTCTCCATCTCTTTATAACTCTGAGCTAACAATCGCCAAACCTCTATGTCCTCTCTATTAATTCTTAGATAGGTTTCAAAACTTAATACTGCTACTTGGTATTCTCCTCTTTGTAAAGCTAGTTTACCTCGTCCTAACCAAGATTGTATCGCTCTGGGATTGAGAGAAGTTGCTTTAAAATAGTAATTTTCTGATACGTCTGGTTGATTCCAGATTCTATAAATCTCACCTAAAAGTTCATATGATTCCCAATGATCAGTATCTTCTGCTATAACTGAGGTTAATGCTTCAACAGCATCTTTAAAGTGCCCCTGTAGATAAAGCACTTTACCTTTTTTAAACAATAAAGATTTATCGTGGTATTTTTCTGTCATTCTGTCAAGAAATGAAAGAGCTTCATCAAACAAACTATTTTCAATTAGACTATCTATTAATTCTATCTCAAAAGGCTTCATATCTTGATTAGAATCCAAATTCATGAACCCACCAATATTACTTGTTTCTTCTGTCATTAAAAACTTTTCAGTCAAAAGTTTAAGGAGAAAGATTATCTTTTCTCTATTTCTCTTTGAACTAATTCACGTTTTAATACTTTTCCAGCTGCACTTAAAGGTAATTTATCAATAATTTTGAAACTCTTAGGTATTTTGTATCTAGTTAAAGATTCCTTTAAACAGAATTCCTTAAATTCTTCAGGAGTAGCAGTTTCTCCTTCTTTTAATACAATGAAAGCTTTCCCTACTTCTCCAAAATAATCATCAGGAACTGGAACAACTGCAACTAGAGAAACCTTCGGATGATTGTAGATTATTTCTTCAACTTCTCTAGGATATACTTTCAATCCCCCAGAATTGATGATGTCCTTTGATCTATCAACTATAAAGAAATAATTTTCAGCGTCTACATAAGCAAGATCACCTGTTCTTAACCACTTTTCTGGTGTAAAAACATTAATAGATTCCATCCCTTTTCCCCAGTACCCTCTCATAACTTGAGGACCATTAATAATTATCTCACCAATTTCTCCAAAATCAACTTCTTCTAATGTATCAGTGTTAACAACTTTAGCTTGGGTATCAGTCAGAGGTTTTCCTATCGAGTTAAGTTTAGATGCTCCATATGGATTGATATGAGTTACAGGGCTACATTCTGTCAAACCATATCCTTCAGTAATACTTACACCAGTAATTTTCTTGAATTCTGAATAGATTTCTTTTGGTAAAGCAGCACCACCAGAAACACAAACTTTGAGAGATGTTGTATCATATTTGTCTATATTTTGTCTAAGAAGAGCAACGTACATAGTTGGAACACCATAAAATGAAGTAGCTTTCTTTTCTTGGATTATGTTTAAAATCTCTTTAGGATCAAATTTTGGTATAATAGCTATTTTTTCACCTCTAAATAATGGCGCAAAGAAACTACATTGTAATCCAAAACTGTGACATATAGGTAAAGCTGAAACTACTAATCCAGTATCTTCCTTTGGGATGTTTTTAGCCCATTCATTGAATTGAAGGGCATTAGCTAAAATATTCGCATGAGAGAGTATTACCCCCTTAGCTAATCCTGTAGTACCTCCACTGTAGAGTAGAAAAGCAATATCATCAGATTTACTCCTATTTTCTGTAAATCTTTCTTCTGATTCCATTATACTATCCATTACTACAAAATCGCATCTTGATATAAGATCTCTATTTTTCTCTTCATCAAAATCTTCATTTGTTACAATGATTTTTGCTTTAAATTGAAATTGCTTAACTACTTCAATAATTGCTTCACATATATTAGTGCTTGTAATTAGAACTTTTGTTTCTGAATCTGTAAGTTGAAATGCTATTTCTTTTTGTGACAATCTTGGATTAATCAAAGTCACTTTTGCACCAACTTGAAATGATGCAAAAATAGCTACTACAAACCATATCGAATTAGATAAAATTATTGAAATTGTATCGTTAGTTTCAACTAAATTTTCTTCAAAGAATTTTGCTAATTTGTTGGACATCTCAGTTATATTTTGTGACGTATAAGATTGGTTATTTTCTTCAAATAGAATCTTATTTTTTTCAAATTTTTCAGTTATTTCAAGAAAATATCCATAAACTGATTGGTCTGGATATATTATTTTCCATTTATCTGCTTCTGTTGGGTGTGATGTTTTCAAATTCAGACACTAAGCCATATTTTAATAATGCATTAATGAATTTTATTACCTTTACTAGAATGTGTTTTTGTTAAAGCACAAGGTTGATAAATTAACAACACTCTGTGAGAAAGCAAAGGAAGCAGATGTTAATGTCTTCAGAGAACAATCCAGAAAATGAGTTGTTACAAAGAAAAAACAAAACCTCTATCTCTGAAGAAAATTTAATTGATTTTTTCAAAAAATATGGTGTTACATATACTGCAGATTCCGAAGAATTAGCAATTAATCTTGCTTTAAGAGGGCAACAAGCTTTAAACGACAATGAAATCGACTTAGCTGAAGAAATAAGTAATCTTCTATCAGAGCTCTCTAAGCAATGGAAAGATGGTTTCATAAAAATGAAATCCCACCTCCTGCAAGCAGAGATTGCTGGTTTTAAAAACGAGGATAAAATTCAGCATTTGAAAAGAGCTCTAAGTTATGCTAAGAAAAATAATGTCCAAGATGTTGAAATTGGTGTAAGAATCCAACTCGCTTTTGAACAGTTTAAAGAAAGAAGATACAAACAAGTATTGAAAGAACTAAAGATTATTGAAAAACATCCTGACTTGTTTGAAGAAAATAAACGAATTATTAAAGAGCTTCGCGCAAGAGTGTTTTGGGATATTGACGATTTTGCTAAAGGATTTGATGCTACCTATGCTTGGTATAGCATTTTAAAAAACTCTACAGATGACTTGCATTCACTTTTTATGACTATAGTATATCTCCTTACAGTAATGAATTCAACTCCTTTACCTCATTCTCAAAATGAAATAGAAGCTATTAAAACCGATATTACATCTCTACTTACAGAATTAGCTACTTCTGTTCATCTTTTTCCACGAATTCTTCCATTTATCGATATATTGTTTGCTAAGTCATTAAAAATGGTTCAACCTGAAATACTATATAATTTTACAGACCTTATTCTTCAAACAGCAAGATGGAATGATGAAGAAAAGTTTCTATATTTTTGTCAAAAAATTGCAGATGCGTATTATAACATAGATGATTATGATAAAGCAGTTGAATTAGTAGAAAAAGCTATAAAATACACCGAAGAGAAAAAATACTACAAAGTTAAACAAATTCTGCAGTATAAAAAGACAGAGTTTTCAAGTCTTATCTTTTATTTTATGAATTTTGACTCAATTTTTGATCCTTGGATGATTCAAAAAATAAAAATTAACTCAAAAAACACTCCGGAAGAACTCTATTTAGAACCACTTTCTTCAGGTGTAAATACTTTCCCTGCTACTTCGTATTCACATCTACTTAGAATTTTAGAGAAAGCAAGTGAAAAGTCTGTTGTTGAGAACTCCCTTGAATTAGTTGGTTTAAATGAGGAGGAAGAAAGAGGTTTTTTTGTTCTTGATATGCAAATAGCTGAGGATAGAATCCGCGTTTTAATGAGAGAGGATTTCAGTGTGGAAACTAAGAAGTTCAAAACACTCCACTCAACAGTTACTCCTTATTATTCTGTTATAGGTCTAATCTCAAACAAAAGGAAAGATGAAATTGAAGATGTTGAGGAAATAGAAGCAACTTTGTTAAGATTACAAAGAGCAATAAATTGTCCTGCTTCAAAGGCAACGATATATCTTACAAAAAAGAAACCATACTTAAACTTGTTTAAATTCTACCTTCAACAAGGCGGTTTTCGTGATCTTAAAATAAAACTGATTGAATCAGCAAAATCTCTAGGAAGGTACTATGATTTCTCAAAAAGTGATGATTTTCTCCAGATTTTCCAAGCTGACCCTATCACAATTTTTGATCTAACTCTAAGAAAATCTCACGAATTACAGCCGCTAACTACTCTAATCAATCAGGCATATAAGCTGAAACTTACCAATAGCGTTCTTTCAAAATTTCTGGAAGATCTAATGGATCATTTTCTAAAAAGGAGTGATACTAGATTCTGGAGAGAATTTTATTATGAATATGCTTGGTTACAAACTCAAGGAGTATTTCTCTCTCTTTCAAATGATGAAAAAGAAGAAAAAAAGCAGACAATTGATGAAGTTTTGTTTTTTGCAGAACATCTCAATAATCCGAACAAGATTCTAGAAGGTATTTATTTCCAGACTTATGTGAGCCTTGTAGAAGAGACTGAAGATTTAAAAGATAAAATAGTTCAATTGAAAAAAAAAGCAATTTCATATGGAAACAAGAAATATGAACTCATCTCAGATATTTTAATGCAGTTACAAGAAACTACTGATTTTTCAACAAGTAACAAAATTGCAGTAATATTGGCTGATTTCTGCGAATTATGTTCTTTTAGAGATTGGCCTGTAAGTCTAGAACTCTTTATTTATCTACTTAACCAATTACCTCAGTTAACAATTCTATTCGAAGCTTGTAAAAAACGAGAAGTAAAAGATTCTGGGATTTACTTATATCTACACCTATCGAAATATTTGATTGATATCAAACGTTACGATGAAGCTTTACAATTACTACTCTTCATAAAAGAATTATTATCAGAAAGAGAGGATAAATTTACTTTTTCAGAACATACTTGGGTATATCTCAATTTTCTAGCTGAACAATACCTATATGAAATATATCCACATTTGTCAAAAAAAGAAATCAAAGAGTTTAAGTTAAATAAAGAAAAAATTTTGAAAAATATCCTAATAAAAGATAAATGGATTTCTGATCCGATTTATCTGGTACAGATTATAAAAGATTATACTATTTTACTTTTAGATAAATCAGAGTTTTCTATGGGTGAAAAATATTATCATTGGATCGAACAGCTTATGTTTTATGCATGGGATTTGTTTACTGATGAATCTAATTCTGTTTTACTAAAAGAGATTCAAAATTTGAAAAAACATATTGAAAGTCAACATTTTATTTAATTTGTGTTCCTTTGATATATTCAACGAATATCTAATTATTTATGTAAGTGTGAGAAAAAAGTGGCATTACATGCATTAACTGTGTTAGAATGTCTTTATAAACAACTATATTCTTCAATAGACCGAGGGTCTCTAATCTCAATTTTTGGGCAAAATTAGCTTTGTATTCCATAACAATCTTTATGAATGGAATTCTCAATAAATAGTCTGTAAAAATCAAATACAAATGTACCCGAAATTCATACTTGGTGTGTTAATTAATGTCTTCAGAACATAATATAGCAATCATAACTGTAGGGTATAAGAACAGCCCTTTTGTCAGGGAGGTACTACGTAATGAGATTATCCCCTATTCTTTAATTGCTAACAATACGAGTGATTTTCAAATTCATCATGCTGATCCTTCAAAGATACTATATTACAGCCTTGAATTTACTAATCTCATTGAAATGATTGCACAAAAAAGTATGGATTCATTAGCGGTGTTTGAGACACTGGGACAATTTTTTGAATTCTATAATCCTTTAAATCTCTCTACTTTGAATTACTTGATCTCAAAGTATGCAACTAGTATAAAACCTGGTACGACTAATTACTGTGAATCATGGAAAAAAATAACTTCTGCTATATTTGAAGAAGTTTTAATACATCCTCTATTTGATGAATCAAGAATCTTTCATCTGAAGCAAGGAGCTGTAGAAGTTCCGGTACGTCAATTCTTGATATCAGAAATCTTAGAAAGAAAAAAAGATAATTCTAAGAATAATATAAAATTAAAAGAACAAGTTTTAGAAGATATAACGGGAATTATAGACCTTGATGCTGTTCCAAAGATGAAAATCTGTACTGATGCTACAAAGAAAATCATATCTGCTTCTGGTGTTATTATAGTTCCCTCTGACGTTATCTCGTTATATATTTTATTCCAGTCTGCAGCTTTCAAAGATACTTTACAGAAAACTGATGGAAAGATTGCATTTATCTCACCTTTCTGGACTGAAACTAAGCTCAATCCCGTTGAGAAAGCTATATTGGAGAAAACAGGATTTGAACCTAGTTTAATAAATACTGTAAAACTTGTTAAAGATTATGTAGATGCAGTTATAATCGATGATAAAGATACAGAACTAGTTTCAACTCTTAGAGAAGAAGGAATTACAGTACTAGTAGAGGATTTATTACCAGAAAACCAGAAAACAAAGGAATTTCTAGATATGATTCTAAAGACAATAGACTTGTCTTTGGATACAATTGCAATTGAACCTAAAGGTTTGATTGAAGGTTTAGGAGAAAAATTAGTTAGTTTATTTAAAGCAAAAGAACCAAAGGAAATAAGACCGTCATTTGATGATGAAACAACAGAAATCGAGACTATTGAGGATATTGAGGATAAAACAATTTTAGACAGTTTAATTGACGAAGAAACTAGTCAGTCAGTAAAAGTGAAATCGAACTTAGAACAAATAAAAACAGATTCTGCAGAATCTGATGAAACAGATACTTTAACAGATGAATTTGAAATGGAAGTTATAGATACACAAAAAGAAATACCCACTATACCTACTCCTCCTCCAAAAGAAAGTTCTGTGAAATCAGATTTACTTATTCAGAAAGCTAATGGAAATTTTGTTCTTCCAGGAATTGAACAAATTACCCAATTTGAGCTTGAAGAATTAGATTCTCTTGATGTAGATGAACATATTATAAATTCTTTTATCGAAAGAGCCATGACATCAAATGCAGCAGGTATAGAGGTTGTTTTTTCTGATCTGTTATCCTTACAAAATAATCCTCTGTTAATCGACAAAATATATCAAACTCTAATGAAAAAGCTAATAAAAATACGCGAAACAAACCCTGAAGAAAAAATTGCTGATATGATAACATATCTATCAGCACATAAACCTGATTTTTATACAGAAAGGTTAACAATTCTATTAGAAGATACAATAAAATCTCAAACAGAAAACGCATTCTACCAGAATTTAAAAACCACTTCCTTAGTTATTAGAAGCTCATTATTGATTGCTGGTGAGATAATTGAACCTTTCATTATCAAGTATATTGGTACGACAGATATTTATCTTGAAGATAAGCTGCGAAGGATGATCAATTCATTCAGTGTATCAAACCTTGATATGATGATGTTAATCTCTAAAGTACTTTTGCACATATTTGCCATAGAAATAACTAAAGAAGAACAAAATGACGAAATAATAAATAGAATTGTTGCTTTCTTAAGTATGTATGATGGTTTTACTGTTAGTATTGCTTTGATTACTCAAGAATCAGATGAGGTAAGAGAGAGCTTTTTAGAAGAAATTTCTGAATTACAAATAGATGTTCCATTTAAAACCATAGTTTCGAAACTACTTGGAATATATTATAACTCTACATATGATGAATTAGTACAGGAATTACATGGTCGTACTTTACCTGATACAGTGGAACTAGAAATGCTAAAAAGAAAATACATCAGTAGTCTTTCTAAGGTTGGTTCTATACCTCTAGAATTATTTGCAGAACAAGTTGGTTTAACTGTAGAAAAAGCAGAAAAAATGATTTATACTATGATTCTAAAAGAAGAGATAGCTGCAAGGATAGAGTTGGTTAATGGTAGATTATATATTGTACAAGAAGGAAAAGAACCGATACCAGAAGAAGTCTCTGTCCCAGAAGAAGATGAAAAAGTATCACAAACTGAAGAAGCGAAGAAAGAGAAAATAAAAGATTCAAAAGAAGTCTCTGAAAAACCTTCTAAAGACGAACCTTCTAAAGACGAACCTTCTAAAGACGAACCTTCTAAAGACGAACCTTCTAAAGACGAACCACCTAAAGATAAAGCACCAAAAAAAGAACTGACTGAAAAAGTAGAAGAATCTGAGGAATATGTTTGTGAGAAATGCGGTAAAAGTTTCACAACTAAACGGGGTTTATCTATGCATATTAACAGAGTGCATAAAGAATAAATTTGTGAGTAATCTCTGTTCTTAGATATATTTTTATTGTAAATTAATAATTTTCAACTATGAGAAAAAAGCAAGTTGCAGTGATTGGTTCAGGTACTGTTAACAAGAAGAGTGATAGTTTTACTTTAGCCATTAAATTAGGTCAACATTTGATAGATTCAGATTACCGAATTTTGTGCGGGGGATTGGAAGGCATTATGGCAGCTGTTTGTAAAGGAGCGAAATTGTCTGACAATTATAAAGAAGGAATGACAGTGGGGATTATTCCATCTCTTGACAAATCTATAAGCAATCCATATGTTGACATAAGTATCGCTACTGGAGTTTCATTTGCTAGAAATCAAATCATTATAGCTTCTGCGGATGCTGTAATAGCAATTGGAGGAGGAGCAGGAACTTTATCAGAATTATCTTTTGCTTGGCAATTGAAGAAACCAATTTTAGCTTTCATTAATGCTGAAGGTTGGTCTAACAAACTAGCAGGAAAACGAATTGATAACTCACGAACTGATGTAATTATAGCATGTCAGTCTGTAGAAGCTGCAATAACTCATTTAAGTAGAATTTTTAACAATATTCAATAAGTTGAATCAATAGATTTAAAGCATATCTTCTCAAATTTAACTTATGCTAGTATGTCTGTTTAAGTTGGAGGAAATAGGTCCTGACTTGGTTGAAATGGTTTTGGATAAGAACGTTGAATTTTCACAAGAAACAATTGATAAATTTACATTTTCAGGATCTGTTACTTATTCACTTATCTTTCAAGGTATGCTTACATTAGATGATATGACTACTGAGCTTTATGGTCCTTTTCCATTTGCGTTTTCGTCAGGTTTCGTTCAATATGCATTTTCCTTTATTGCAGAAGATAAAACTATGACAGATGAAAGAATGAAAGAAAAAACCTTAGGACTTTTAATAATGTTAGTACCAGAGATGGTCTCAAAAATTGATACTTTCAGAGAAGAATTAGCTAAAACTCTAATCTATAAATTTCATAAAATCTATAAAATCTCACAAGTAGATACACAGTTCCTTAAAGATATAATTACTTCTTACAACGAAATCCTACAAGATTTACTAAGCTCTCAACAAGCTGAGCTTCTTTCGAAACAAATCTTAGAGTTCTTGAAATCTACACCAAAACCAAAAAAGAAAGACATACAAAAAATTGCTATTGTCTATCCTGATGAGTTTTCTGGAAATATCAAGAAATATTATGCTTCTTTACTCAGTTCTTTACCGTATACAGAAACATCATTCTCAGAAAACAAAGCATATATTCAGACTCCTACCTATGAGTTTAACTTCATTAAAGATATAGCTGTAACTGAAGATTTTCTTAAATCCCAAAAAGCTATGATTTTATTAGCAGATGTTAAAAATAAGAGGTATAAAAGCGTCTATGATGTTGCATCAATGATAAAAAGTCCGATGAAAATTGCTTTGGTAGTCTCTCTTCCTGAAAAGATAGAAAAGGCTAGCACTGAGTATGCTAAGTTCTTTACTGGTTTGCAAAGATATTTAGGAAGCATGCCTTTCTTTTCAGCAAGCTTTAATTCTAGTTACGAATTTAAAAGTAAAATGCTAGAAGCATTATTTTGGACCTTATCTCCAGAGTAATGTTTAAATCTTAATTTTCTTTATACAATTCTGATCTATCTTATTTTCTAGAATTTCAACTCCAATTCCTGTATCTTTGTTGGGTACAGTAAGAGTTCCATCTTGGTTTAATTCAAAAATTGGTTTTATAATGTAATCTGTGTAATATCTAGCACTTTCACTTATGTCATTTGGTAGCGTAAAAGTCTTCAAACTAGCAACAGCTACATTTTTTGCTCTGCCAATCCCTGTTTCTAACATTCCTCCACACCATAAAGGAATTTTCGTTTCTTCTGCTAATTTGTGTATAAGCAAAGTTTCAGATATACCTCCAACCCTTGCTGGTTTAACATTTATTATTCTTGTAGCATCAATCTCTATTGCAACTCTAGCATCGTCGACATTTTTTATTGATTCATCCAAGCAAATTGGTGTCGAAAGTTCTTTTTGTAAAGATGCGTGATCTATTATATCATAATATTGCAAAGGTTGTTCTATCATCATGAGGTCAAATTTATCAAGTTTTATGAAAATATCTAGGTCTTTAAGACGATAAGCATTATTTGCATCTACCATGAGAGGAAGATCAGGGTACTGATCGCGAATCTGCTTAATAATATCCACATCCCATCCTGGTTCGATCTTAATCTTAACTCTTTGATAATTCTTCATTACTGCTGCTTCTATCTTTTCCAAAAGAATACTGACATTTTGTTGAATTCCAAGAGAAATTCCAGAAGGAATTTTATCTTTAGTACCTCCAATCAAATTCTGGAGAGTTTTTCCTTTTATCTTACCATATAAATCCCAAATGGCATCCTCTACACACGCTTTTGCCATTTGATTCCCTTTTATACTCTTAGCAATCCCTTTGAACTCAGTAGGATGGGAGATCTCTTTATCCTTAATCCAAGGTACAAGATAATCAGAGATTATGTGAATACAAGAAGTTATTGTCTCTCCAGAATACCATGGACCAGCTTCTGAAACGCACTCACCCCATCCTTTAAATCCCTCAGATTCAAGACAAATAAACAACATCTCTCTGTCTTTTGTTTCCCCAAAACTTGTTCTGAAAGGATATCGAAGATTCATTCGAAGTAAAAATAGATTTGCATTTTCAATTTTCATATCTATAACCTGATGTTGACATCTATTTCGAGAGAATTTAAAATTTTATCTTTCAGACTTCAAGAATATGAAAACATCTGATTGAATCATGAGATTTAAGCACAATAAAATCAATAACCTTGTAATTTAGGTTGAAATATTTTTGAAAAGCAGCTCTAGTTTGAAGTCTCCATTCTATTGCAAGTTTCTTATTTGCTCTCTTCATTTCAACGAAATTATTGGGAACTTCAATGGAAACAACTGATTCTTTTAAGTCCATATTCATATCCTTAATATAGATATAATCACCAACTTGAATTGTTTCAAACACTTGTTTTTTTGAATCTGATATTATATCACTATAATCTGTATAAATCTGATTTATGTGATTATCTACATGCTTAGATTGCAGATTCCAATCGCAAAAAAACCTGTCAGTTTCTATACCTTTATTCAACTGATCTTTTAATTCCAACCAATAATTGACTTTGTAGGTATTACAAGTAGCACCTAATTTGTGAAGATTCAAGTTACAGTTTTTTGTTTGTAATGGATCAAAGACCCATTTAATTAGTTTATATCCATTATTAAGTGCCCATTTCCTTTGTTCTAATTTTAAAAGGCAACCAATGCTTTTATTCTGATATTCTTTCCTGACTGCATTGTGGTGGGAGTAGATAAATTTACGGAATTGTTTATTATAACCAATCCAACCCCAAGTATAACCGATCATTAAATCATCAAGAAAAGCTCCTATTACCATTCCACCACTTTGAGAAGTAGCAAAAAGAATCCTTTTAGGGACAATTTCTCTATCTGGAAATCCCCACGAATCTTCCTGAACATTTTCTACCTGACTATATTCTTCAAAACGGTCTAGTACGCGAAATTTTATCTGATTTTCCATGACTTGACCTTCTATTTCTCAAATGAAAGAGATTGAACTGTAGTGTTTTTTAAAAATTCAAATAATATTACTGCGAATGCATAAGCTAAATTGTTTGGAGTGTACCTATCTCCTTTTGTTAGTCTTCTAATTCTAAAAAGCAATTGTTCGATTATGGTCTGTTTATTTTCTTCTATAAATTCGTGAGGTTCAGATACGAATTTAGCATATAATCTAATGTCAATTAGTGGTAGTGCCATCTGAGGATATTCTTCAAAAATACTAAACCAAGTTTCAAGTAAATATTGTAAATATTTCTCCTGGTCTGCTATATCCTGAATTCCAAATTCATCAACTGCCATTCGTCTAAGAACTCTCTCAATATTTCTCTCCAGATTTGTTCTTTTAGTTTCTGTTATCTCTTTTCTAAGTTTTAAAGTTTCAAATAACGTTTGTTCAATTGCTGATAAAAGTTGTTCAATTCTTCCATGATCCTTCTTATGTTGATCTAATGCTTGGAATTCTTTACGCATATCTGCAGTTTCTTCCTCAAATTCTTGATGACGTTTTTCTATGGTTTTATTGAAAGCTTCTTGTAAAATATCATAATATCGGGCTATTATGCTATTATTAATTAAATCATATAGAACTATTTCATCATCTCCAAGAGGATAAGAATTAATAAAATCTGAATATAGTTGACCTGTTGATTTGACTGAATCTAGTAATTGTTCTTCGAACATAATTTTCTCTAGAGTATAAGCGAATATCGCAGCAATAAATCTTAAATCAACAGTGAACTCACCTACTTCAAAGAATAGAAAAGATTCTGTTAAGGCTGGCGTGAAATTTCTCAAATTGAGTATTGTTTTTACAATATCTTCATCAATTTCTAAACTACTAAGTTCTATAAAATGGTATACGATATAGTTAATTGAGCTTGTAACTGTTTTCAAACTATTGATAAAAGAAGATAACAATCCTACAAATTCGTCATCAGTACATATCTGTTTCTTATCTGTTGCTTCTAAAAGAGCAGATATATCTTCTGCATAGAATGGGGCATCATATTTTTTCAAAATATCTTCTGTGACTATAATACCGTAGATAGCAAGTGCCATATCCTTTTTCTGTGAAGATAAGAATCCAATATCACTTTTCAATTCCCTTCGTAGTTCACTTAAGAATGTTGGTTGTGTTTGTATAAAATGCTTAATCTTCGACTCTAAGGTCGAGTATATCTTTCTAAATTCATTTACAATTTCAACAACATCTTTTGGCTCATATTGCAATTCCTCAGTATTAACAATCTCTCTAAACATCCTTAACATCTCCTTGGTAGATCTCGTCTATTTCTTTAAAATTCGATATTTTTTCTAACTCCTTACCTTTGATGAATTTAGTTACTTTCCAACCTCTTAGTTCTGATTTAGATATAACTTGCTCCCAATTGAACTCACCTTTCAAACCATTCTTGATATCTCTCATAATAACAGGAAGAGAAACACTTGATATAAAGCAGTTATCAGTATATCTTGTATCTGTGATGCAAGCAAAGATGTAGATTTCCTTCTTACCTTTAATTTCATAAATGAAATTAATCTGAATAATATCATTTGTATCCTTATAGGTAAATATAGCATCAGACGGGATGATAATGTTCTCTCTCATTTTATACTCTCCTAATTGATTCAATAATAATAGCAATTTACGATTTGGAAACGTTTTATTGATCAAGTTTATCAAACTTTTAGGAGATGACTCTTCTAAATCAGTAATTATATTTTCAATTTCATTAGGAATAACAAATGATATATTTTCAACTTTTAACATTGGAGGAGCTAATAAGATCTCCCCACCACAATCACATATTACACTTGTATTTTCTTCTAGAGTAGTATAAATCTTACCACACTTACCATTACATTGTGAAACATCTGTTAAAACGTAGGCTTTGATTAATACAGCACCTGTAATCATAGGTGTCAAACCTGAAAAATCAGCTCTACCTCTTAAACTAAGTTCGTCACAAATCTGCCAATGGAGATATTTACCTAATTTATGTAAATCAATATTAATATCTTCAAGTTGTTTTTCCAAATTTATTTCTCCAAGCTCTCTATAATATTGTGTTCTCTTATAGACGCCTAACAGTGCTTCTGAAATCAACTCAATCTCTTCATGTATACTGTTTAAATCTATATCATAGAAATTAGAACTAAGATAATTTAGAAAACTAAAAGTATCGATTTTATGTTTTGTAAGAATTGAATAATTCTGTTTTTTATTAATATCAAATGCATCTAAAACAGTGTATTTTGAGCCATTCAACATATATTTCGCTTCATCAAAAACATCGTCCAAAGAGAAATTAGCAAGAGCTGCTTTTAATTGCTGTTTACTTGTTTTATCTATGTCTCCAGATGTGTTTTTAAAGCATTCAAATATGTGTAAAGGTAAATTTGTCTCATTATCCGGAAATTCACCTATATATAAATTAAGAAGATCTGAAGATAAGTTCTCAATATTCATAATTGATCCTTCTTATAATGGTAATATATTTTCAAATTTATTATTGAAAAAGGGTTTTTCAACTTTTACTTATTCTTCAGTAAAAACAAAAAAAATTACAAACATTTTTGTCTAGTTTTTAATACCTAACGCAATTTCTATAATTTTACGGAAAACGGGATAAAGATTCTTATCTTCCTTTGCTGAGACCTCAAAGTAAGCTGTCTTAAGTTCAGAAGCAACTCTCTCAACATCTTCAAGTTTTACTTCTCGTTTTTCTTCTAAATCAGTCTTATTACCTATAATAATAAACGGAATATCTCCAACAGATTCATATAGTAAATCTTTCCAATAACCTAATCTATCAAAACTCTCTTTATTGGTTATATCATAAATAAGTGCTGCAATAGCTGAACCTTGAAAATATTTGGGTAAAACTGGTAAAAACCTCTCCTGGGAGCCAGAATCACCAATAATTAGCTTAATATCCTTACCATCGATCATTGTTTCCCAGATAAGAAAGTTTGCTCCTAATGTTGGTTGGTGAGATACAGGAAAGGAACCTTGAGCTTGTCTTAGTGCAATTGATGTTTTACCTACTCCTGGTTCTCCGCATAAAGATACTTTTAAGCTAATATCAGTCATAGTTCACAGTACTACTCTTCTTTTTATTTTAAAGCGTTGTTATTATCCTAAGAATAAAAAGAAAATAATTTATATTTCTACAATCTCTTTCTTCTGTATTCTTATGAATGAAAAAGAACAATGTGGGGATTATGAAATTTACCAAGATGATGAAGGTTGGTGGGTAGTAGAGAATTTAAAAGATGGTAAAATTATTGGCAAATTTCTAAAGAAAACTGATGCATTAGATAATATTGCAAGATTTCTGCAAGATGATACAGAAAGAACTGAACCAGAATCAGTCTGTTGATTGTGATGACAAAAGAATTGATGTACCATATTTTTGAGAAAAACAACAGATTCTACTTGGTAGATGCTTATAATCAGTTATTCTGGCAAGTAGAACCTAATTCAGATAGTTTTGAAATAATTGAAAATCTTTCAGAATTTGGCTTTTTCAGTGATAGTTTTACCCAGAATAAAAAACTTAGAAAACCTGAATCTCAGCCTATAACTCATCTTGTAATTAATCCGTCAACTAATTGTAATTTGAATTGTTGGTATTGCTATGCAAAAGAATATAGGAAAAAAAATTCCAAACACTTGGATTTTGATGATATTAAAAGATCTATTGACATTGTTCTGAATTATAATTACGAAATAGATTCAGCTTCACATCTCTCAATTTTTTTTGGATTTACACAAGAAATAACCTTGGATTTTAAATTATTCTTAAAATTGAAGAAATATATCGAGGAGGCTAATAAGAGATACGAATCTCGCATTTATTTGTTTCCTCCTTCATCCAATCTACTACATATAACAAATGAATTTGTTAATTACATTGATGAATATGGTTTTCTTATCGTTTCACTAGATCTCGAAAATGAATATCAAAAGCAAGCTGTGATTGACAATCTAAGTATGTTTAAACAAGATGTAATAAAACAACTAATAATACCTATGAAAGCAGGAATTAGAGACCTTTTCAAAATTTATAATGAGTTTTCATTTCATTTTGATTATGTCTCATTGAGACCTGCAAGAGTTTCACTAAATTCCAAATTTCCTTGGAATGAAGAAACTATTATGATTACTAAACAGGAAATATCTCTTTTATTCAAAACTTTACTAGAAAAAGATGATGAAGAAATTTTGAATTTTCTTCTATTACTCGGACCTAATGATTACATAGGTAGGTATATAGATAGAATAATATCACGAACAAAAGTAATTGAAAGATGCCCAGCAGGAAGGAATGCTTTTACATTAGCACCTAATCTTGAAATCTATCCCTGCTCAGGTATGATAGGCTATCCGGAATTATTTGTTGGGAAAATTGACTTAGTTTCAAACGAAATTAATTTTCATAAGACTTCTTATAACAAAGCTTCAGAAAATAAAACTTGTTTACGTTGCGCAATTCGTTTTTTCTGTGGTGGTAGTTGTCAAGATTGGTTATTCAAACAAACTAATTCAAAGCAAAAATCTATTAACATATATGAATGTCAATTGAATTTACATATTTTTGAGGAAATTGTTCATTTTCTCTTTGAAATACAGAATAGGCGACCGTTTGTTCTTGATGAATATATTGAAAAGAAGAATTTGAGGAATGGTCTAAATTATGCGCTCAATTTTGATCAATTTTCCAAATTTTTTCTGTATTAAGATTGCTTTAATCATGATGGTCTAAAACTTGGAACAAATGACTGAGGCAAGAATTACAATCACTATTTCCAAATCCTACAATAGGTATAAAAGATGGTAGGTCAGTTAGTAATTGTGATATTTGGCATTCTGTTTTTTTATCTAACATAATTCCTATGCCTTCTATAGAGGAAAATTTTGACATGGTAATTTGGTCTATATGCCAATGTTTTTTCTTTGATTTACGAATATGTCTGTGCAATCTTGAAGATAAACCTCCCATACCAAAAGCACTTCCAATATATAGGTAATAACCTGGTTTGATTATAGTCTTTTCCTTAGAAAAGGTTATAGGAATATCTTTGTTAATTCTGATAAAAATGATGTAAGTACCTTTTAAACCTACAGTGAAATTTATGATAGGACCTGGAAGAATTGTAATCACTCTTTTAAATCAGCAGCTTTTTCCCAGTAGCTAAGAGCTTTTTCTTCCTCTCCTAAGTCTTCATAAATATCTCCAAGCATCTGGTATATCTGATAATTATCTTCATTATATCGCAAAGAATCTTTTAGATAAGCTAAAGCTTTATCATTATCTTTTGCAGCCCAAGCGAGAGAAGCTAAAGCTAAGGTTGCTTCTATAAATGCAGGATCTCTACTCAAACATTCTTCGTAATAACGAGTTGCTTCTTCAATATTAGCGAGTGCTGCATAAATTTTAGCTAAATGAAAGAAACCTAAAACATTGTCGGGATCAAGTTCAATTACCTTTGAAAAAGCATCTATTGCTTGAATTGAATCTTGTTTTATTTCTAATGATTTACCAAGCTGAAACCATGCTGAGATACTTTCTGGATTTATTTTTGTTACTTTCTGATAATAATCGATAGCTCTATCATAATTATCAAGATCAAAATAAGTTTCTCCTATCTGAAGTAAAATCATCTCATTTTTTGGATCCATTTGTTCAGCTTTCATAAGGTTATTCCAACTTTCAATGTCGTTCCCCATTTTTCTATAAATTACTCCCAATAAACTGTAAATCTCAATATCATCTTCATATACTAGAAAGTTATCGTAGGCTTGAACTGCCTTAGGATACTCTCCAATCTTATAATACAGATTCCCTATTTTTTTCCAAATTTTATATCTTTTCTCGTCAATTTCTATTACTTTCTTCCATGCTAATATCGCTTGATTCCAGTCTTTCAATTTAACATAAACATCACCAGCTAATTCTAAAGAAGAAATATTATCTTGTTCAATTTCTAATGCTCGATTTAAATAATTAAGGGCAGATTGCGGATCTTCGATAAATAAATACAACCTTATCAAAAAATTAAGAAATAAAACTTCATTTTCAAAATAATCTAAATTCTCTTCTAAAATGTTGATTGCTTCTTGAAATTTGTCTTGATTAATTAATTCCTCAGCTTCTGATAGAATAACCATTAAATCATTATTACCCTGCATCAATTCTTTTACATTAAATCATACTTAAGAATATTATGTATTAGAAGGAATGATTAAGAATAAAGAAAGTTTTAAGTTGAAGAAGTCACTAGGTTATACAGATGTTCCAGGTAATTGCTAGAAGGGATGATAAAGTCGGTTATGATATAATTCTTGCAGATATACCTGAAGACCTGAAAGAGGATTCTATAGTCTTTATGCCTGAATTATCCTCTAAAAAACAAGAGCATATTACTTATGTCTCCAAGTATACTCATGCATCTGGGTATATAATTGTAAAACTTGTAAGAAGTGATGGTTTCGATCAATTTGGTAGACCAAAATCCTTATCTCATAGCTTGGTTATTCCATCAGAAGAATATTCTTCAAATTCTCTATTATATTATACCTCTCCATTAATCTATACTAATATATTTGATAAAACCGATACTAGTCCGTCAATACTTGGTAAAGACAGTTTTAGAGATTCTACGAACAATATTCTAGAGAAGATTCAGCTCTCAAAATTGAGAGAAATAATTGTGGCAGCAATGATTAATAGAAAAGTCGTTTTATTTCCCTCAATAGATAAAAAAGGAATTCTTGAACTCTCAAGCGTTATAGATAGGTCAATACCTTTTGAAGCTTCATATGATTTTTCTTTAATAACATATTCAGATATAAGTTGTAGAAAACAACTAGTACATAATATACTATACTTCTTCTCTGAAGAACAGAAAAATGAAGAAGTTGTAGAAATCAAGAGATTAGATTCAAAAGTCAGAAAGATAGCAAGAAAAGAAAGAAAATATCTTGATGAATATATAGAACTTATAGTTAAAAATGATTTTGAGAAGATTCTTGAAGAACATGCTTCATGGGTTATTGGAATGTACCACGAAGATCACAAAGAACTCCAGAAGCTATTTACAAGTAGATATCAACTAAATATGCCTTTTTCAACTAGAAACAAGTTTCATGCTCAGTTGATAAACTACTTATCCAAATTCAATGAATAACGTTGAAAGTGAAATTTTTTAAATGTTCAAATTCTCATTCCTTTGATTAAATTGCATATGCCGGATGGAATACTCCCTCTTGAACAAGCAGCTATTTATTTGACAATTTCAATTGTAATTATAGGTATTGCTGTTTGGCAAAGTAAGAAAAAATTAAGTGCTAAACAAATACCTATCATAGGTGTGCTAGCAGCTGGTTTATTTGCTGCTCAAATGTTTAATTTTCCAGCTATAGGAGGTACAAGTGGACATCTGATTGGAACCACTTTGGCTACTGTTTTGGTTGGACCTTGGGTAGCTATTTTAATACTCTCCTCTGTGTTAATTGTGCAAGCTATGTTTGGTGATGGTGGTTTCTTAGCTTATGGAGCTAATGTTCTTAATATGGCAATAATTGGGGCAATAATTACAATAGCCTTATTTTACTTGCTTCCTAGTAAATGGAGGGACAATAAAACAGCTTATTCTATTTTTGCAGGAATAGCTGGATATGTTTCTACTGTAGTTATGGCTTTTGCTGCATCTGTTGAGCTTGTCCTAGCTAAAGCAGGCTCACCAGCTGTTATTTTCACCTCAATGTTGACCGCTCATGCTTTTATTGGTGCGATGGAAGCTGTTATTACATTTGCTGTTGTCTTTTTCCTATTCAAAGTAGACACTTCAATTTTTCAAACAGCAAAAACCATTACTTATGGTGAAATTCAAGTGGACGAATTAAAACCTCAGTTTAAATTTCCAATATGGGCGGTAGTAACTTCTGTAGGTATTTTTGTTTTAATGTCAGTGTTAGGCTTTGTTCTACCACTTGTTGGAGGAGATAACCCTGATGGATTAGAAGCTACCCTAGAGCAAATTTGGATACATGGATCGGACTATACAACTCCAATTTTTAACTTCCCAGAAGGTTTTGGATGGGAGATTTTGCAGATGGCTATTTTGATGGTTATATTATTCGTTTTTCTAGTAACTGTAAGTTTTTTGATTTATAGGCTAAGAATTTTTCAATTTAATAGACATCATGAATCTGCTAAGTTAGCTTTAGAAGAAGAAAAGAGTTAAAATGTAACAATTTACTTATACAAACAATGGCAAAGTCATATTTTCTTCTACCATTTAGAGAGACAAGGAATGAATTTAAATTTTTATCTCCCTTAGCTTTGTTAATTTTGACTTTAATGACCATTATACTTATGATGGTCTCAGAAATTTTTATAGAAGATTATTTGATTTTAATTCTAAGCATAATTATACTTTATATTATCTCATTTATTGTGCTAATTTTCTTAAGAGCTTCATTTTTAAGAACTGTAAAATTTGTTTTGGCTGCTTCTATTCTGATTTTTTTCATAGGTATACCTAGCTTTTTTCTTCAAATAGGAGATGTAATGTATTCAGTAAAAATTGGTAACCACATCCTGAATTTATATCTAGATGGAATTATGAAAGCTGTTTTAATTTGGTTAAGAGGAATTCTCTCTGTTTCACTTATAACTCTCTATTCGACTACTATTACAATGCAAGAATTTATTCAAGGACTTAGAGGGCTTTTTGTGCCGAACATAATGGTGACTATAATTCTACTAATTTTACGATATGCACCATTATTCTTTCAACAAGGAGCAGAAATAAGTGTTGCTCAGAAATTAAGGGGTCTAGAATATGCACCAAGAAAAAGAAAAATTGCAGCAGCTGGAGCTCTCATAGGAGGGACACTTATTCGTTCAATAAGTAGAGGGAATGAAGTTTATGAAGCAATGGTGATGAGGGGAATGGAAGAATCTTTTCTTGTTAGAAGAGAAGAAATCAAAATTTTAGATCCAATAATCCTACTAGTAATAACAGTAGTTTTGAGCTTAGTAAGTGGAGGAATACTCAAATGCATCATGAAATAGAGTTTGAAAACGTTTTCTTTGAATATCCTGATAAATCATTTTCACTACAAAATCTTAATTTCACCATACCAATAGGTGAGAAGTTTGCAATTTGTGGAAGAAATGGAGCGGGAAAAACAACTTTACTTCGACTTTTAATGGGATTAGATTTTCATCAGAAAGGTAAAATCCAAGTACAAGAACTTATTTTAGATAAGAATACAATTAAAGAAATAAGAAAGCGAGTAGGATTTGTTTTTCAAAATCCTGATTCTCAAGTATTTTCTGCTAGTGTATATGAAGACATTGCTTTTGGCCCAAGAAATTTAGGTTTAACCGAAGAAGAGGTTGATAAAAAAGTTGAATATGCACTTGAAGTGGTTGATATGTTAGAATATAAGGATTATTCTCCATATAATCTATCTTTTGGACAAAGAAAAAGAATAGCAATCGCAGGAGTTTTAGCAATGGATCCAGCAATCATCGTTTTAGATGAACCTTTTGCAAATCTAGATTATCCATCACGAAAATCATTACAAAAATTATTAGAAAAAGATGTGATAGAAGAAGGTAAGACATTAGTATTTACCAGTCATTCAAGAAAACTGATTCAGGAATGGGCAGATGAAGTTCTATTTCTTGACAAAGGAAAAAAATTATACTCCGGAAGAGCTGAAGAATTATCGAAAATAAATCAAACAGAACAATTTCTTGGACCAATTTAACTGCTGTATTTTTGAATAACTTCAGTATACAGGGCTTGGCATCTTTCTTCTGTTAGATTATTTATAGCAGATTGCATCCTTTCAGCAATTCTACGGATTAATACATTTAATTTACTCTTTATTTCTTCAGTTGATAAACTAGAATAAATGTACTTGAAACCACCTCTATCAAGATTAATTTTGGTCTTTTTAACAAAACCAATACCCATTAATCTTTGAATAGAACGTGTAATGGTTGCTCGATCTTTTGGAATAATTGTACCAATTGTTTTAATATCAACAGGTTGAGAGTGTTTAATACACATCATAACTTCAAGCTCATTTTCTGAAAGAGCATAAGTAACCTTGATGATATCAAAACAAGTTAATTCTTCGCTATCAAAGGAAGAGAGAGAAAAAGACATTAGTATCACCTTAGAAAGTAAATACAAGATCTGATTCGAGAGCTTCTGTTACGGCATACATTCCCCCAACAATATCGTCAACTTCATCTACGAAGTCATCTCGGGTTAGTCCGTATCTTTCAAGAGTCGGACTACATACGAATACTTTTACACCGAATTCTTTAATCTCGCGTATCAATTCTATATAAGGTTGCTTTCCTTCGGCTGATACAATTCTCTCAGCGTTTCCCTTTTTTAACAATAAACCACCTGACATAGTATATATCATCTGTACCTCTGTATCAAGTGTTGCAGACAATGTCGCAAGGTGTATTGGTGGTTCAAGTCTATCAGGAAAATCTTCCCCAAATGTAACCATTATCAAGACTTTTTGAGTCATACTTGTCACCTAAATATAAAGAGTAATATCTGCTTCTGATGCAAATTCGAGAAAGGTAGCAGCACCACCAACCTCACATTCATCAATTAGGTCTTCTCTTTTTATTTTCATAACATCCATAGTCATCTGACATGCTATTAGTTTCACGCCAGCTTCTACAGATAAATCCATTAATTCCTGTAATGTTGCGACATTAGCTTTCTTCATCCAACCTTTCATCATCATAGTGGCCATTCCAGTCATACCAGGGAGCATTCCTACAATTTGAGGTATAGGCATTGGCATAGCTGTTTCTCCAGCTGGAGTTATTTTTAATTTCTTTAATTTCTTCTTTTTTAGCATATTAAGTCCAAAGAAAGTAAAGAATATGCTTACATCGTAGTCCATAGCTGCAGCTGTGCTAGCAAGAATCAGTGGAGGGTAAGCTCCAGCTATATCTGCTTTAGAAGCTATTATTGCTAATCTTTTCTTTTTTTCTGACATTTTTTTACCTCTTATTTTGTTCGTTCTATTATGTATCTATACACTCCATTATTCTCGGAATGTTCGACAAGTTTATGTCCTGTACTCTTAGACCAAGCTTCAAAATCTGTAACAGAACCTGGATCAGTAGCTAGTACTTCTAAGTATTCACCAACTTCTATGGATTCTATTGCTTTTTTTGTCTTAAGAATTGGAAGAGGACAACTTAGTTTTTTTGCATCTAATGTTTTGCTTATTTTTATATCTGACATTTTTTTCACCTTATAAGTATCCTTTAATTAAAAGTCTGAAATAGATAAGTTTGAAGACTTTTTTGAATAATCCGAAAAGCAAAGTGCTATGTAATCCATATGCCAATGGAGGATGTGAATAATTAAAATGTAGCAACATTGATTTTCTGAAAGATGTCACTATGAAACATATTGTCAATCCTTTGTATTTTGCTTTAGGTTCTTTTCCTTTAATTTCAGATACAAGGTTTTTAACCAAAATATTTGAAGAGAAATGAGCTACAGCTCCAGATTTGGATACTGGTAAATCTGTTCCATCTCCTAAAGCATAGATGTACTCGTATTCTTTGTGTTTCAAAGTATATCTGTCTGTTTTTATCCATCCTTCTTTATCACCAAGACCTGAATTAATGATAATATCGTGTCCGACATGAGGAGGTACTATTACCAAACCAGTATATTCAATTTCCTCACCTTCTAATGAGTAAACTGTGTTTTTTTCTTTGTCTACATGATCATAATTAAAGAAGGGAGTAAATTCAATTCCTCGTTTTTCGAACAATTTCTCAACTTTTTTAGCAGGCTCTACCATTGTAAAAGCTCTTGATAGTGGGTAGAGAAATTTTATTGTTGACTTGTCTCTGAGTTTTCTCTTTCGAAGGTATTTATCTAAGAGAAAAGTGAATTCTATTGGAGCAGGTGGGCATTTGTAAGGGACTGTAGTAGGAGTAATAACAATTGTTCCTCCATTAAACTTTTGGAGTTGTTCTTTCAGTTTTTTCACTCCGTCAGGAGTGTAAAAATGACATACATTGTCTCCACAAACAGCTCTTATTTTCTCTTCAGCCATTCTTGCTCCTGTAGCTAAGACTAAGTAATCATAATTGAGCTCTTCTCCATTTTTCAGAAGCAATTTTTTCTTATCTAGTTCAATTTTTGTAGCTTCTGTTCGTAACCAATGAACTCCTCTACCTAGTAACTTGTTTAAAGGTTTAACCAATTTCGAAAAAGGTTTGTTTGTAAAAGGCCAAAAAACAAAATCTGGTTCGTAGACATTTTCTTCTTTAGGTTCAATAAGTATAACTTTTGAATCAAGTCTTTTAGTTTTTCTTGCTAAATGATTGGCAGTAGCAATACCTGAAAATCCTCCACCAAGAACTACAATTTTCTTCATTTATATACCTCAGCGGAGTTTCTTGATAATATAACGATCATAACCGTCTTCATAGATTATCTCAATAAGTTCATGTTGAGCTTTTTTCAACCATGCAGGTACATCATTTCGAGTACCTTCATCTGAACTTAAGAGGGCAAGAATGTCTCCTACCTCAGCTTGTCTAATAGCTTTGATAAGTTCCATCATAGGTCCAGGACAAAAAGTACCACGAGCATCAACTTCTATAGCATTATCGTATTCAGTCATAATTCACACTTGCTTTCGATTATGACACAGATATGCACAACCCGTTTTTAAGGCTTTTTCTCTGGCTAAAAATTTTAGAAAGAAAAAGAGGCTTTACAGAAATATTCATCTTTTGTGCAGTTAAGACTAGTGAGATTTATTAAGGGATGCAATAACCTTTTGATAATGAGAAGAAAAGCATCAGCTTTGATTTTGCTATTCATTCTATTAAATTTTCAATTTATGAATGATATAATTAATTCTTCACCGGCTTTTAGAGAAAAACTTCAAGGTGATGAACAATATGTTTGGTTTTGGCATGAATTAGCTGATGCTCCTGGTCCAATCAATGGGGAGGATGTTGTATATTGGGGAGAGGATCTTGGTCCTTATCATAATTATACAGAGATGACCTCCAAATTATTCCTCTTAAGCTCCTTCTATCCTGAATTAGTTGATGTTTTTTCTATAGGACAAACTTATCGAGGTAGAGAGATATGGTGTGTGCGTATTACAAATAAGACTATTACAACTGCAAAAACTGAGTATTATATTGTTGGTGCTCATCATGCACGAGAAATGATTTCTGTAGAAACTTGTTTATATTTTATTGACTATCTTGTCTATTATTCTTCTTTTGGCATGTTTGACAATTTATTATCAAAATCAGAAATTTATGTTGTCCCGATGCTGAATCCAGATGGTTTATCCATAATGTATTTCTTTCCAGAACAAAGGAAGAATCTCGATCCTATAGATGATGACAACGATGGTGTGAATGACACTAACGGTGACGGTTTTCTGGATGATGAGCTTGAGAGAACCTATTATTGGGACTATCTAACCAATACTTCAGCGATAAGAGAACATGATGATGATGGAGATCTGCAAATTGCAGAAGATCTTCCTGGAGGTGTTGACCTTAATCGTAATTATGGCGCTTACTGGAATGGTACAGGTTCTTCAACAATCAAAATCGATCCTACTTATAGAGGAGAATCACCTTTTAGTGAGTTAGAAACTCAAGCTATGAGAGAATTTATGCGAGAACATTCTTTCAATTTTGCGGTGAGTCTTCATAGTGGGATTAAAGCGATTATCCCTCCATGGGCTCATAATGGAACCTTGCCTTATAAAGATAAAACTGAGTATAATGCTCTTTTAGGGGAGCTCAAAACAACTCTTTCTTACCCTCTTTGGAATGAGTCAGGTATGTATACTTCTAATGGCGCGTGGGACGATTATTGTTATGCAAACCATGATATTACTAGTTTTACGTTTGAAGTTTATGGATCCACTTGGACTGGCTCTTGGTTTGACTATTATAATCCTGCTGGATCAGGAATACTTTCTGTATGCGAACAAGTCTATGATGGTCTTATCTACATGGCTAATGAACCCAGGTTAACTTATTCTAACAATTTACCAAGTATAGAAGTTTCTAATCCTTCAAGAGTTAATCAAGTTTTTGAAAATTACACTATTAGATGGACTATGTCAGATGCTGATGATGATTCTCTTAATTGCTCAGTTTTTGCTTCAACAAATGGATTGAATTGGGATGTTATTGCGACTAACATTATTGATGAGTCTTCATATTTCTGGGATGTGCAAGATGTTTCACCAGGTTCTTATTATATCAAAGTAGCTGTTTCTGATGGTAAGGATTGGATAGCTGATACAAATGAAATCAAACTAAATGTCAATCAAGAAGTAGAAAGTTCTAGATTTGCTTTCTGGATTTTAGCTTCTATTTTTGGAGGTCTAGCAGCAATTTATCTGTTTTTCAATATTCGAAAATCAAAGGGAATAAGTAAAGTCTGGGGACCAGAACCTTATGATGAAAAGGAATAAAATGAATTAGACTCAGAAAGATTACCTGAACAACAACTGTAACAAGTTTTTTAAAACAAAGAAGGTTATATAATTATTAGGAATGGTACGGGGGTACGATTGTGATAGACCCAGTTTATGTTATACTAAAGTATGTTGTTGCAGGTGCATTGTTTGTAGGCGGCTTTAGTGCTATTTACTGGGGGAGAAAAAGGCAAAATCCATTCTATTTATTTTGGTCGTTGTTTCTGATTGCATATGGTATTTTTCAAATCGTTGACGGATTAAATTACCATTTTGGAGTAATAGACAAATTTTACGGTAATTCATCGAGTACTGTTGTGCCAACAGATTTTCTTCTATTTAGAATACTTATGGTAACTCAAGCTATAGCTTTCATATTGTTGTTTGCTGCGAGTCTGGAGCAATCAATGCTTGTTCCTCCTAGAGCTAGCAGGATAGTTGCTGCAAGTTTGACTGTTCTTGTATTGTATTTTGTTGTTATCCCTCTTGATGATACTGTCTTAATGTTCGGTTCTTTAGAAATTCAGATTTATAGTGTTCTTACAACCGAATTTTATGGTTTTATCTTTGGTTTTATAGTGCTTTGTAGTGCTTTATTACTGATTGTTGTAGTCGTACGATATGCTAAAATGTATATTGCATCAAACAATAGACGTATCTTCTGGAAAATGATTATCACTATCTTATTAGCAATATTGTTGATTGGGTTAGCATTCTTAACAACAGTAAAACGCAAAGTTAGTGCGAATGGAATGAATCCGGAATCTTTTGCAATATTTGAAATTGTTTACTCCTTTGTAGTTGTATCAGTTGTTTCTATCTACCAAAGCCAATCTGTATCTCATGGTATTGAGACAATCTTAATAGTTGATAAAGAAGGAAATCCGCTTTTAGGATATTCACCATTTAAAAAGAAAGTAATTTCCTTTGAAGAAAAAATCATAGCTGCTTCAGGATATTTGGCTGGTTTATTTCATTTTATTCATGATTATGTTGCTACTGCCTCAGATGAAGAATTTAAAGAAATAAAAACTACAGCTTCAACTTTATCGTTTTATTCTGGTGAAAAGGTTTTTATGATACTACAGTCGAAAATTTCAGGCAATTTAGTGGATAAAAGCACAAAACTTTCTATTTCGGAAATTGACAACATATTAACAGATTTTCAAGCAAATAAGATGCCATCCGAAGATCAAATTCAACAAATTATTGAGATTCTGAACAAAAACTTCTATCTCATTTCATGAATTCACTAAACTTATATCTTAGAACGATTTTATCAATATAATGGCTGATATTGTTTTTGTTGTTGGAACAAGACCTGAAATCATCAAAATTGCTCCTTTGATTTTCGAAGCTGAAAGACGAGAGATCAATTATACTATTATCCATACAGGACAACATTATGATTATAATATGTCTGAACAGTTTTTTACTTCTCTCGGAATAAGAAAACCTGACTTAAATCTTAATATCAAAGAAGATGAAGCTTATGATGTCTTAGGTGAAATGATAAAGAAACTTGGGGCAGCAATCTCTAAAATTAATCCTTCAATTGTTCTTGCATTAGGAGATACAGTTAGTGTTTTAGCTACTTGTCTCGCTTGTGTACAAAAAGAAATACCTTTTGGCCATCTTGAAGCGGGTCTTAGGTCATATGACTTAACAATGCCAGAAGAGAGAAATAGAAGAATAATAGATAGTATTTCGAGTTTATATTTCGCTCCATCTGAAAGAGCAGTTACTAATCTCTATTATGAAGGAATTGATCCCGAGAGAATTTTCTTTACTGGTAATACTATAGTTGATGCAATCAGGATTTTTAAAGACAGGCTGTCTATTGAAAATACTGAACAAGCAGATGAAATTCTTTCTGAAATTACTAGCAAATTCATTGTTTGTACATTTCATCGTATTTCAAATGTAGAAAACAAGAATAATCTTGAAGAAATAGTTTCTTTTTTAGCTAATTATAGCGAAATTCCAATAATCTTTCTTATTCATCCTAGAACAAAAAAGAAGATTATAGAAATTGGAAAATATGACTTTCTAGAAAAAAATTCTAATCTTCACATTTATGAATCTATTAACTATTTTTCTATTTTAAGAATTCTAAGTAATGAACGTTGTTTGATGATATTAACTGATTCTGGAGGTTTACAAGAGGAGGCAGCTATTCTTCATAAACCTTGTATAACTCTTCGTCCTAACACTGAAAGACCTGAAACTGTTTTATATCAAATTAATACCTTAATTCAACCAGAAGGAAAGAGTATCCTCAAGGGAATACAAAGAATATTATCTGAAGACTTTGAAAATCGATTTAATCAATTTGGAGAACCTTATGGAAAAGGATACGCAAGTAAAAAAATATTGGAAGTTTTAGACACACATAAACATAAGTTACTGTTTGACATTCCAATAAATCTTAAACAAGGATCTAAATCTTATCATTTACTTGAGCTAGGATCATCTATGAAGAAGACAGAAATAGAAGATCAATTTTTAAGCAAGATTACAGCTGTTTATGATGATTATGGTAATCCTGAAGTAGTTCAAGAAAAAATGAAAAAAGGAAATAGGGTTAGGATTTTGAAAGATTAAGCAATCCTACCAATCAATTACATCTAAAGCGTGTAGTAAAACTCTTATTGCAGCAAATGTCGCTAAGGACCAAAATCCAATTAGAATAACATCAGATTTAATTTTATGAAGGAATCGAGGAACAATATTAGCCATAATAACAGTACCAGCTGCCATTAAAATCACTATATCCCATTGAATTGAAACAGCACCTGCACCAAACATTGGCAACGATCGAGTTAGAACTGCAAAAGGAGTCGCAAATAAAATTGTAAACGTAGATGTTGCAACTGCAATTGCGGCTGGTACACCCATAGCCATAGTTAAAATTGGTACATAAATTACTCCTCCACCTAATCCAAGAGTAGCTCCAATAAAACCTCCAATAATTGCTATGAATATTCCTGGAATCAATTTAGCTTTATACTTAAATCCAACATCTCTTTTATCTTTAAAATCTCTATAGAGAACAGTTCTTTTCCATGCTGGTCTAGCCTCTTGTTCTTCATCACACTCAATGTTCATACAATCTTCTTCTTTATTTTCAAGATTCCCAGTCCGTTTTTTTACCCAACCCATTGCAATCGTCGTCATTTTATAGAGTGCAATTGCAATCATTGTAGCGCCAAAAATTATTTGAAAAATATCCTTATTCACATTTTGTGTAACTAACCATTTTGAAAATATTCCTCCAGATAATGCACCTGGAATTGCAAAAATCATGAATCTTATTGCAACTTGGTAATCTATTCGCTTCTCTCGTATATATGAAATAGAACCACTTAGAGCAGTGAAAACTATAACACCTAAAGATGTTGCACTAGCAGTACTTCCTAATAAACTTGGATTCGCATCTACAGCTTCTTGTCCTCCTACCTTATCGATCAACAAACCCTCAAATGCTATTAATAAGATTGGTACATTCAACAATCCACCTCCAATACCAAAAGTTGGAGAGACTGCTCCGGAAAGTAAACCTGCGGCAAATAAAGCTAAATAATGCCACCATACAAAATACTCAAACATATAATCATCTAGTTTTCTTTAACACATTTTAATTCGGTTATTTAAAACTTTAATGTAAGAACAAACAATTTCACAACAAAGGAGAAATTGTTTTAAACATCCATTTTAAACAAACTATAATGAATACGGAAAAAGAGGAGTCAATAGCAGAACATTTTCTTTCACTTATAGACAAAAAATCTATATGGGAATTAGAGATTATATCCTCTATTCTAAACATTCATCCAGAAGATTTAGCTGAATTTGTACAACAATTTCCTATGGCATATGGATTGTCGATTCAGGGAAAAAGATTGTATGTCACTCATGAATTAGTCATTGATGTTTTGGATGAGGTGAAACAGAGGTTTATTGATTGGTACCAAAGTTTTGCACCTCGAGAATATTCACAAGCTAAAAGAGCAGAAGAAATTAAAAAAGAATATTTTATTGAAGATAAACCTGAGAGAATCTCCCCAAAGATAAAAATAAGTATTTATGGTAACAACTACGTTATTGAGGATGTTCTTAACAAGTACCTAGTAAGAGAAGGATTATTCCCTTCTTTCCAATTTACAGGAGGTTACGAACCCTTTGATTTCCAAAAAACTATCGGAAATGAGATATATAATTGTCAGTTTTTAATAATTGATTATAGAAGAGATTTGCTATCTCTTGCTCCACTGTTATTTGAAATGCCAGAAGCGTTTGTATTCATTTTTGATCCTCTAGACAAACTTCAGATTGATAGACTTGTTAAAATGATTCAAACTCTCATTTCAAAAAGGAAGAAAGAAATCCTTGTATCATTTCTTGCAATAGTAGATACCGATATTCAAACTTCAGAATTAGATGAAATTTCAAGTACTTTATCTCAATTGGTTGAATATATGGAAGAACTTCCTATTTTCAAGGTTTCCTTTGCTATCTTATCTTCAGATTCACAAACTGAAAGGAAAATGAATGATCTAATTCAAACAGCTAAGATGACTTTTTAGTTTTCTTCACTGAGCTTTGATTTTTTTTCTCTTGTGCTTCTTTTAACACTTCTTCTAATGCTTCTGATAATTTTGGATAAGTCCTGAAAGAACTATACAAAGGATAATAACCTGCACCTAATCCTATGATTGATAAAGCTATAGTAGCTATCCCTAGGTAAATAAAAACTGTGCCTATAACACTTGAAATAAATCCCCCAACTGTCAGAAAAATGATCCCAAGTGATTGAACTAAATATGAAATAAGAATGAAAATATTAGGATATTTTGATATGATTTTCCTGAAGTAATGTTCTTTAAGATCCTTTCTGAACAAATAAAATCCTAAAGCGATTAATGGTTCTGTTATAATTAGAAGAATAATTCCAATAATTGTAAATATAAACACAACTACACCTTGTTCTTGAAATACTTCAGAAACCATCATAATGACTGTAGAAATAAGCAAGGAAACTATTCCTGCAACTATGAAAATGACTGCTTTTTTCGAATGTTTCCAATCAACAATAGGATCATAAGTTAGGTTATAAATTCCCCAACATAATCCAAGATAACCTAACAGAATTGGAATTAGTAGAATGTGCTGAGGTATCCATCCAGGTAACAATAAATCGATAAAACCTCTCGTTAAAACAGCAAGCAAAATATAAAATATATAAATCATAATTAAGCTGTTTGTTATCATTTTGGAATATTGCTGACGATTAAACACTTATTCACCTTCATTAAATTCATCGAGTTCTTGATGATAACTCCAGTTTTGCAAAAGCTTCATGGTTGAAGCTAATCCAAAGAATCCTAAAATGATAAGAAAAGATGCAAATAAATAATCATAAAGAGCAAGATTTTCTAGCCAAATCTGAGAACTTGAAACGCCTATATAACCTCCATACCATCCAATTATTTGTGAAATAATGTTTACAAGAAAACCTAGTGCAAGAAAATATTGTCCTTTCCTTTCAATATAGTCATTTTTAGCTAGTTTATCAATGTCAAATTTAAGAAATAGAAAACCTATTACGAGAGTTAGAACATAAATAATTAATAATGTGAGATTAAGATAAGCTAACGGGTAAGAAGACCATTCTCCTTTAAAGGAACTCCAAGAAAATATAATATTTATAATATCCAGACCTGCAGCTATAAAAAGAAAAACTGGAGCAATTGACCATTTTGTGTAATTATCCAGCTCTTTACCAAGTCTAATTAATCCGATCCCAAAGAGTATTAGAGCACAATCAAAAGCTACATCTGCGATTAAAACCATCTCTGGAAAATCAACAGCTATTATTGTAACTGCTGCTACTCTGATCATCTGAATAATAGTAAGAATCCAAGCAGAATAAAATAGATGTTTAGTGATATCTGTAAGATTATTCACACTAAAAACCTACTTTTTTAAATAAGGATTTTCTTCCCCACAGTTAGCACAGAATGCTGAATCTTCATCCAGTTCTAGTCCACATTTAACACAGAACATTTTCTTCTTTGAAGATTCTTCTTCAACCAGTAAGTTATCCAGAGGGTCTGGTTTTTTCTGACCAGTCTGTGGTGGAGGTGGAGGAGGAGTAAAACCACCAAATAAACCGCCTCTCCTCCCGAAAAGACCGCCAGTAGCTGGTCTTTGAGCAGCTTCCTGTTTTCGTTCTTCCATTTGTTGGAAGACTTGATCAGGAATTTTATCTAATACTAAAAATGCTCTGCGTAGATACCAGAAACCAAGAACCATTAGAACAAGTGAACCCATCTCAAGGAAATAGTTTATCCAAAGAAGAATATCATAACCTTGAGCAACCACAGGACTACCATCAGTTGCGTAACTAACATAGGTATCTTGAGGAATAATTACTTCTATTATCTTTCTTAGTGCTAGAAATCCAAAACCCATTGGAAGAGACATTTGCCCTCTATAGACATTTCTTCTCTCGGTAGCAAACTTATCTACAGCTGTTTTAAGTTGATAAAATCCTATTGTTAAGCCAATTATTGCAATAATTTCAACAAGGTTAGTCGGAAGTAAATTCAATCTAGTAATTGGGATAGCTCCAACTGAATAAAGAATGTAAAGAGTCTGAGCAATTAAATTAATTTGTGATGCAACAAAAACTATTATTGCAGAATATAAAATAATCTTGTTTCTGTCATCTTTATAGAGCTCTAAAAAGCCAAAAGATAACCAGATTAATGATCCTACTTTTAAGAATTCTATAACAATTTGAATATAGTTTATTGCGTTACCTACATTAAAGAATGGAATAAACATTCCGAGCATTATTACTAATACATAGATTAATGCTGCATTTGTGATATTTTTTCTGGTTTTATCACTTATCATTCTACACCCAGCTTTGTAAAGTACTATTTAAATTTGCGGAGTTATGACTTTCGCAGAGTTTTAACTTCAAGAGAAACAAAAAATGAAATTATATAAGATATTCGTCATGTGGCAAATTTAGTTTAGAATACAATAAGTATCCGAATAAATTACACCATTTCAGTAATTAAGTAAATTAGATAATACTATTTGATGCTAGGAAAATAATTTAAGCGTATCTGCTAAAATCCTTATCATGAGAGTTTCTTCAGCTCTATCCTTACTTGCATGTGTTCTAGGTTTTATCACATTATTGATTCCTGTTTTGTATAATAATTTAGGTTATGCTTTAAGTTGGATGGACATACAAGAAACACCACCATTGTGGATTTTTCTTGGAGTTACTCTTATAGTTGTAGCTCACGATTTTAGTTGGCTTGAAGGATTTAAATTCATAAGAAAATCAGATATTAGACTTATTAGGATAATTTTGATAGCTATAGCTATTGGAATGGCTTATGCTATGGAACTTTCAGTAAATGTTCGTTTAACATCTCAAACTTACTGGCAATCAGCTCTTTATTTTGATATACCTAATGAGTCAAAGGTAATATTTGAGTATAATATTCTTTATTATAATATGCAGATTGTTCAAGTAAATGATATAACTTTCAGACCCAGTTCTGTCTATTCAGTTTTTGCACCAAAGACGTATATTTATATTTTTGAGAGCTTTGCAGGATTAGGATATCATATTATGAGAGCCTGTAGAATCATTTTGATTTGTGCATTAATTATAGCATTCTTTGAGAAAAGTCTTAGAATATCTCGAATTATTAAGAATATCGAAATTCCTGCAACAAAAAATCTAAGCCTTGATGAAAATAGTTTTTAATTCTACACCTATTTTTTAATATAACTCTGTAGGTTGCTTGACATGAATTCATCATTATTTGTACCCTATGTTGCACTCTTAGTACTAGATGATGCTGGAATGTCACTAAGATGCACAAGTCCAATGCCAGAAATATCCAAGGAAGAACTCATTGGTATTGGTAATTTTTATAGTCCAGTCGTGTCAGCTTCATCTCCTAATTTAGAGATTTACGGACCTTTACCTATTCCTCATTTTGAAAAATATCATTTACTTATAGTTACTTTTAGAAAAAAAGATTCTTTGGTTTTAAATCCTAGAACCAAGTATAACGAGAACCTTTCATTTTGTCAGCTTCTAATATTCTACAACAAGGAGTGTGATGAGATAGTGAAATTTGGACATGGTCAGATTTATACTACTATAAACATCTTCCTTCAAGAATTTGATGATGTATCTGTAATAGATGATAATGAGCTTCTGAAACTAAGTGAAATACTCATGGAGAATGTTTTATTGGATGACCAGATTAAATCCAAAAGTATAGAAGATATTGTCAGAGATATTGCTTCAAGATTCAACACAATCCAACAAATTTCTCATCTCCTTAACAGAAGAACAAAAATAGGCATTATCTCGTCAGATTCTCTTTCGTATAATCTAATTATTCAATCATTATTCCATTTTCAAAACATTGATTTTATTTACCAATTAGATAGAAATGAGTATATCACTCGCATTGATACCTATTTCATGAGAATTGTTCTAACTCTTCTTTTTGGTGCAGAGACGATTGTTGGTAAAGAGTATTTTCGAGAAATGGATTATTATGTATATTTAGCTTCTTGTGAAGATCAGGATGGATGTAAAAAGCACATAGAAAATATTGATTCTTTATTTGAGAGAGACCCACTGGCAAAGATTTTCTTTGTTACAGCCGAAAGAGCTGAACAACTTCCTTTGGAGTATAAGAAATATTTATTTCATGAAACTGAAAGAAGAAAAAACTTGAAACTTATGATTTCAGTCGGAGATATTTTCCGAACATTAGATAACGCAATCTATCTAATTTTAAATGATATCTTGGAGTTAAGAAAAATAATCTTGAGTCAAGGAAAATCCTGATTTATTCTGGTTTTTTATCAGGTATCACTGCTATAAGAACACCACCAGGACCAACTCTACTTCCAACTACTGGACCCATATAACCTATATAAGACTGGCTTACTTTCATCTTTGATTTTAGAATTTCTTCTATTTCAATAGCATCTCCTATTGAATCTGCATGAGTAATTAACATAGAGTATGTGTTCTTTGGATTGGTTCTTTGTAAGACTTCTTCAACTGCTCTCTTCTTTGCATTTTTTAGGCTAATCACTCTACAAAGAGGGATATTCTCACCATCTTGAGTTATGATCATCGGTTTCATTCTTCCTAAAGAAGCAAAAAATTCAGACGCTCTACTAATTCTTCCTGATTTAACAAGCATTTTTAAAGAATCCATATATCCAATTTGAATAACTTCTGGACGCATATTTTCCATAAAAGAAAGTACATCTGTTAATTCATAATTTTGTTTTAAAAGCTCAGCAAACCTTATACCTAATAATCCTTCTCCACCAGAAGCATTGAGTGAATCAAAAAGATGAACATCTTTAGGATAAAATTTCTTTGCAGCTACAGCCCCCTGTTGGTAAGTATTGGAAAACTTACTCGAAAGTGTAACTACCACTATTTTATCATATCCATCTTTAAGGTGTTCATCAAACATTTCTTCCCATTGAGCAAAATTAGGTGCAGATGTGTTCGGTAAATCTAATTTATCTATATTAGCATAATATTCTTGTGGAGTGATATCAATCCTGTCTCTTAACATCTTACCTATCTCAATATTCAAAGGTATCAAACTGATGCCAAATTGTTCCATTACTTCATCAGGCAAATCTCCACAGCTGTCTACTACAACTTTTATTTTCATTACTCTAGAGAAATTCCTCTCTTTCTTAAACCTTATCACTTGATAGTCCGAGATTAATTAATGCAGAATCAGAACTTTTTTAATATTTGTACAATTTCATGCTTTCAATGGGTTACGAATATCTTCAGACTTCAGAAAAACCTCCTATTAAATTACGTCACAAATTCTTTCCAACAAAAAATAAAGAAAATAATAATCGAAAATTAGTAATGATACCAGGTTTTTTAGATAACATTGACAATAGGATGCCTTTAGTTTCCGCATTTCAAGAAATCAGTAATATTATAATGTATGAACCTCGAGGTTATGGTAAATCCAGTGCTCCTAGAAAGAGAGGAAAATATAAGGTAAAATACTATGTTGAAGATTTTGAAAAATTAATTGAGCATTATGGTTTAAAGGATAAAGAATATTATGTCTGGGGGAGTTGTGTTGGTTCTGCTATTATCTACCAATATTATCTAGATAGTGATGGACCAAAACCAGTTGCAATAATTGCTGCAAGTCCAGATGCAAAATTCAAAACTCAATGGTGGTTTGAGATTGTAAATATTCTTCCTTATCCATTAGTGTGGTTAGTCTATAAGATAGTTATATTTGTTCTTAGACGTTACCTAAAGAGAAAGAATCCAAGCGATGTCAAAAACATCGATTATTCTGTTGACAGATTTAACAAGCTTGATTTATATGTTCAAATGAGAATATTGATTGAACTTATACACAGGTATGATATCAGGGGAAGAGAATCAGAATTGGATGTACCAATGTTAGTATTATCACCAAAGAAAGATTGGTTTGTTGATCCAGAAAATTCCAAGAGAATGGTACAATATCACCCACAATCAAAATATGTGGGACTTGGAGATGCTCATAGAATGATAGTTGATACTGAGAAAGAAATAGCTAAACTTTCTAATGATTTCATAAATTCAATCAGTTGATATTACTAACAAGATTTTTATTTTAATAAAGCTAGCAATATAATAGATTAAAATGGTAGTATTTGAAGTAAATGAAGTTACTCTTTATAAAATGGGTGTTGGATGGTTAAGTTCTCAAGCCTCTTTTAAAGAAAAAGAAGTAAGCTTTCCTGTTCTTGTAAAAAATCAGGATGACTTTCTGAAGACATTCCATGTCGAAGTGACTGGAGAAGCTCTTTTATCCTCAATAGCCTTCGATACTGAGGAAGGAAAGGATTTGGAAATAGAACAAGATGGTGAGGCATTGACTACAATATTGAACCTTCTAGCTGGTTCTAGCGTAGTTGTAGATACAAAAGATGAAAAGAACATTGAAGGTAAATTGATTGGTTATCAAGTGTTAGAAGATCATGAGGATTCAGTAAAACTTGAAGTAATTTTACTAACTGATGATTACAAAATTCATCATATCTTTTCTGACAACTTACAGAATATTATACCTAAAGAAGAATTCTTTATCAAAACTCTTTCAGAACAGATTGATTTACTCTCAAAGAGTAAAAAAGAGAACGTGAAAAATATCAAAATAAATTTCACCGAAGAAGGCGAAAAAGATGTTAAAATATCTTATTTAACAGAGTTACCTGCATGGTTATCCTCATATCGAATATATGGCTTAGATGAGAATAACGCAGTTTTTGAATTGTGGAGTCTTGTAACTAATAATTCACAACAAGATTGGATTGATGCTAAAATTCACCTAATTACGGGTTTACCTCTCTCCTTTAGATATGATATAAGTTCTCCATGGATAATCGACAGACCTTTTGTAAAAAGACCTAGACAGATGGGAATAAGTGTTATGACACCTGAAGCTGAATATGAAATGGCTAAAGAAGCGATGCCACCACCTATGGCTGCTCCTGCACCTAGTGGAATCGCTAGAGCAAAAAAGAGGTCTGTTAAGGAACTTGGAGTTGTTTCTTCATTAGAAGAAAGTGCTGAGGATTACTACGAATATTCTGCTGCGTCTGAAGCTGCAGCTGAAGTAGTAACTACTACAGAAAGTGTCTCATTTAGCTTAAAACAGCTAGTAACAATCAAAAAAGGAGAATCTGCTTTACTTCTTTTACATTCTGTCAACGTCCCAAAAGAAACAATCAATATTTATAATCAAACACAACATGCTTCTAATCCTTTCAAAGCAATGGAAGTAGAAAATAAAGCTGGTTATGGTTGGGAAGCTGGTCCAGTAACAATTTATGAAAAGGGTGAATATGCTGGTGAATCCATGCTTCCACGTGTTTCTAAAGGTGATAAACAAATTATTCCTTATCTAGTAGAACAAGATATTTTAATTAAACAAGAAGAATTTACTACAACCAAGAAGATTGGGATCTCTCTTTCTAACCAATATTACGTGGAAACTTATCTTAATACAAAGACCTACAAATTAGATCTTAATAATAAGAGTGATGAGGAAAAATTGGTTATAGTCGAACTTCCAAAAATGTATGGTTATTCTATTAACAAGCGAAAAATGAAATTAGATTCATCAGAGACTCCTAATTACTTTAGAGTGAAGATTACTCTTGAATCTAAGTCTATTCAAAAAATAGAGATACCTACTGAAAGAAAAACATCAGAGAGTGTTTCAATTGCTTCTGTATCAGATGAATATCTCGATGAACTTCTTAAACTTGATACACTAAAAACAACTCAAATCTCTATTCTAAAGAAAATAAAACAACTTCGAAAAGAAAAATACAAAAATAACGAGCAAATTGATTCTGAACGATCTAATCTTAATAGAATAGATAAAGAATATCAACGAATTACTGAATCTATCAAGGTTTTAAAGAGTGATGGAGACGAAGGTAAAACAAGATCAAAATATGTAGATAAAATGAATAGTCTCTTTGAAACAATGGAAACAAAACGAAAACTTCTGGAAGAATTACAGATACGATTAGACCAGATTGAGGAGGAAATCTATAAACTATTAGATGAGCTTTAATTCTACGATTTCTCTACTCTTTGTTCTAACCATTTGTCTATCTCTTGAAAGAGCTGTTTTCTCCCAGAATCTTTTGGTATAACATGACCTCCTTTTAAAATTTGGATTATTTTTTTATCTTTTGAAGATACAGAATTAAGTATTTTCTCAGCATGTTTAAGAGAAATAGTGGGATCATTTTTTGCGTATACAATCAGAATCGGAATTGTTATGTTTACCATTGCTTTTTTATTTATTTGAAAAAGTTTGAACAGTTGAGGAATGAATTTTACAGGAAAAGCTCCATAGCTTTTGTGTGTTTTTAGAGATTTCAAGTCTTCCCACCCTTTTTCTTCACCTTTATGATAAGGGTAAATAACATGTACGAAAGGGATATAAGCGAGTAAATACATCCTCCAGTCTGGAGAAAACGCAGGTGAAGCAAGAGGGATGATTCCACTAATATCGGGATTTTTGGAACCTAAGTAAAGTGTTATCGCCCCTCCTAAAGATAGTCCGCAAACAAACACATTTTCGTACTTTTCTTTTAAGTTATCTAATTGTTCTTGAGCAAAATCTGTCAATTCAAACCATTTTCTGTCTTTCAAATCCTCCAATGACGTCTCATGACCTGGCAATATGATATTGTGAACAACATATCCCTGGTTTTTCAGGTGTTTTTCTAATGGTATCATTTCAAAATGAGTTCCAGTAAAACCATGTATTAAAAGGAAAGCAGTCTTATTTTCTTTAGTCATTTGAAGAAAGTTCTCTTAAGAAATTAAAAATTTTAGCATTACAAGAAGATTTTTCAGCGGAAAAACTCAAAAAGACTAAAAATAATTTACTGTTGTGATAGACACACCTACTTTCTATGCACTTATAGGGATAATGTCAGCTGTTGTATTCGCTTGGCTCGTTTTAGTGATAATTAGAAGAATTCGATATGAGTTTTTTATTGTACTTGCATTCATATTAATCATTTTATCAATAACCCTTACAGGCGATTACTCTGGACTATATTACCTTTCTGCAAAAAATCAATATATCTATCAAATTATAGCAATTTGCTTAGCTTGTATAGCTTTTCTCTTTGTTTTGATGGGGATATTTTCTGCAAGAAAAAGATGGATTAAAAAGAGAGGAACAAACAATCTAAACAGTTTTAGAAATCTAGCTTTTTTTGCTTATGTAAGACATCCTATCACATTCAGCAGTATGTTAATCTCTATATCTTTGATGTTATTATTTCAATCAATCCTTTCAAATGTTCTTGCTGGTTTAGCTTTAATTGTATTTACGACTTCTTCTTTAGAAAAAGATATATTCTTACAAAAGCTCTACGGATATCCCTACAAAGTTTATGCAAGACAAGTACCTCGTTTTAATGTATTACATGGAATGCTTCGTTCTTTTATTATCAGAGAAAGAAGCAAGGGTCAAAACGATGATTTAGTAATATATGATTGAAAATTACTTTATAATTTCCTTAATAATAGCAGGACAAATTTCTTTTATTCCTCTGATATTTTCTATCTTTTTGATAAATTTATTAAGTTCTTCGTCATCTTTCATCCAGATTTCAATAAGAAGATCGTGATCTCCACTTGATGAATAAATCCTCAAACTTTCATCCATTTTCTTTAGTTTTTGAATTGTTGAAATATATGTTTGTGCAGTAGTATCTAATCCAAGTAACACTCTCATACCATATCCTAATTTTTTAGGATTTATATCAATAGAATACCTCTCTATTATTCCTTGATTTTCCATCCTTCTTACACGTTTTCGAATAGCTGTTTCAGTGACATTCAACTCTTTAGCAATATCAACAAATGACCTTCTACTGTTCTTTAACAAAATCTCTATTATGTCAAAATCTGAGATTTTTGCTTTAGTTTCGATGTCTGAAATTCGAACCACCTATTTTTGAAATTCGGAAACATTTATATAAATATATTCTTTCGTCAAAATGGTGACAATATGACACTGAAAGAACTCCCTGAAACAGGGAAAATACCACTCATAGGTACAATGTTTCCTAAATTAGCTGTCCAAACTACACAAGGACTAAAACGACTACCTGGAGACTATAAAGGTAAATGGGTAATTCTATTTAGCCATCCAGGAGATTTTACTCCAGTTTGTACAACTGAATTTGTTTCTTTCCAGAAACATTATGAAGAATTTAAAGCAATGAACACTGAATTAATTGGTTTAAGTGTTGATCAAGTTTACAGTCATATAAAATGGATAGACTGGATTAAAGAAAACTTAGATGTTGAAATAAAATTCCCAATAATTGCAGATCATGGTGAAGCTGCACGAGCACTTGGAATGCTTCATGCCAAAGGTAGCAATACTGTAAGAGCAGTCTTTATTTTTGATCCAAAAGGCATTATACGTGCTATTCTTTACTATCCTTCAGAACTTGGAAGAAACATGAAAGAAATCTTAAGAATGATTAAAGCTTTGAGAATCGCTGAACAAAATGATGTTGCTATGCCAGCCAATTGGCCAGAAAATGAATTGTTCGGAGATGATGTTATCGTTCCTCCTGCTGCTGATGTTGATGCTGCAGAAGAGCGTCTTAAAGATGATTCGATAGCATGTTTAGATTGGTGGCTTTGCCATAAAAAGAATCCTGCTTAAATCTATCAGATTTTTTTTCTTTTATCTTTTTCTTAGAAATAAATATATTCCAGTAATTTTTCAGTTAGATATAATGAGCTTTCAAATTGAATACGTTGATACAAATGAGAATCCTGAAGTAAAAATACGGTTAGCAATTTTCAAAACCAAAAATGTTGATAAAGAAGCTAAACCAGTTATTATAATACCAGGTTGGTTAAGTGCTATTGATAACTTTACACCTTTAGCGGAAGCTTTGCAGAAATATAGAACAGCAATAATTTATGAACCAAGAGGATTTGGAAAAAGCCTAACACCTCATAAAAAAGGACTGTTTAGTCCTGAAGAATATGATAAAGAGCTTGCAAAAGTGATTGAATATTTAGGTTTCAAGGATAAAGACTTCATTATATTAGGTAGTTGTTCAGGATCATCACAAATGTATGATTTTTATCTTAATGAAAAAGGTCCAAAACCTGTTTTTCTTGCAGCATTCAATTCTCAAGAAAAGTATGATATGCCGTTTTTTGTCCCAGTTTTAGGAGTGATTCCAACATTCGTCATGAAATTCGTCCAAAGGATGATAATTGTTATTTATCGTTTCATACTTAAATTAAAAAGAACAGGTGAATCTCCTAATGTTACTTGGGCTGCTAATAGATTAAAAGTGAATGATGATTGGAGTCTTCGCCGTCATGTGATAGAATTTACTAATAAATATAATATTAGAGGTAGACAGAGCGAAATTGATGTACCTTTAATTACATTTACAGCTGAGAAAGACCATTTTGTTAATCCTGAAGTGTCAAAGAAATTTTTACACAATCAGGATTCTGAGTTAGTAATCTTAAAAACAGAATTTCATAGAATTCATGAAGGCAGAGAAGAAAAAATAGCTGAAGATATCCAAAAATTCGCAGAAAAATTAAAAGTTGCTTGATTAAGAAATAGTAGGTATTAATGATATTATAATTGTACCCATACCAGTATTACTCCCAATAATTGGTGTGGCAGGTGTGATAAAGCTTTTATTTATTTTCCTCTTCTTTTCCAATTTTCTGACAATAATTTCGGTTCCTTCTTTGTTATTAACATGACTTACAATTAAATCATAAGTAATTGAAGGATCTGTTCCCTTAAAAGCTAGTCTGATTAATCTGCTAATCATAGCCCTGTTAGTAAAAAATGCTGGAATCGTTGACTCTAAAATCCCAGGTCTCTCCATTTCAACTATAGGTTTGATTCCAATCAATTTTGTTAGATTTAGTATAATTTTGGATTTTAAACGTCCGGATTTGTAAACATTATCGAGAGTATGAAAACCGGCATTAAGATAATATTGTTCTATCGCTTTGTTTACTTTCTTTTCAATTTCTTCTGGAGAAAAATCCTTTTCTGCCAATTCAGCAATTGCTAAAGCTATCAATCCTTGAACACCAGAAGCTGATTGAGTATTGATAATAGACACTTTATCTTTATATTCTTTAGCTGCAACTCTAACTGCTAGAAAAGTTGAACTACTCAAATCTTTTGCAACTGATACACAGAAAACATAATCATAATTTAAATCTTCTAAGCTTTCTCTAATATGATTTACAAAATCTGATGGTTCGGGATTTGAAGATGATGGTATAAAATCTGAAACTTTCAACTTTTCATAAAAATCTTCAACAGAGATATCAACTCCTAATTTCCATGGTTTATCATCAAAAATAACTATATGCGGGATTCTAACTATGTTGTATTTTTCTAATAACTCATCTGGTAGATCAGCTGCTGAATCTGTTATAACTCTAATTTTCAACCTTCTCATGCAAAGTACTTTAAATACTGTTAAAAAGTGTTTGTGTATAATGGAGCATGTATAAGATTCTGGTGAACTCATCGTTTTTTTTCTAATCTGCAGTTTCTTCTAAAATAAAGTTTAATAAAGAAAAAAAGCTTAAAACAAACCATATTTTAAGTTTTTTTCACATTGTTCAAATTTACTTCTTTGTTTTAGTTTTATCTAATTTTGATCCAATTTTTATTTTGTTCCTCAAATCCTTCCAGGTCCAACCTTTCACTTTCATGGTAAGATACAGAATAAAGTAGAGTAGACCTAGTACTCCTATTATTATTCCTCCAACTCTTGAAGCTATTTCTTTATTACTCTTAGGGTAATCAGTGATATTGTGTGGATCAGTACCTCTTAGCACCTCTACGCCATCTTTCCAC
>CAZJUB010000007.1:0-4113 GCA_964549075.1 uncultured archaeon
AGTTCCAAGTTTTCTTGTATAATCTCCACCTGCGAAAGCATCAGCTCCAGCTGAAGATCCAGTCTGAGTAGATTCACCGTAATCTTCCCATTCTTCTTCATCTTGAGCACCACCGTCCATTGCTAGAACGAGTGGTTCATCAACATCAGGTGTAGTATCAACAACTCCTTCGTCACCGAGTTCATTCTCGAATCTACTGTCATAAATAACAACTATTCCAGGAATGTAACATCCGTGACTTGTTAAGAAGAGCCATCTCATCTGAAGAACAACATATTCACCAGGAAGAAGTGTAATACCTTGGAATAATATGACCCCCATACCCAATCTGGTACCATTCATGGTATAACCTTGACCTGTTGATTTAGTTAAAAGTTGCATCTCAGTAGCATTGTAGAATTGTATTGCAGTTATATGAGTTCTCTCTTCACCAATATTGGTAATTGTTACAGTTATTTCCAATTCCCATGGTTTATCTTCTTCAATAATGAAGTTGACAGCAACATCAATATCAAGTATTGGTTGTGGGAATGCTGGTCTTCTATTTTCGGTTTTTGGTAAAACCAATCCCCAATCCATATTAGACATTACTAATTCAGCAGTTTCAGCAGCACCTGTGAAAGTAGAAGTTAAACCAGGTGCAAAATCGATTTTTCCTTCGTCTCCTACTGTTTGTCCTTCGTCGCTCGTAAATGATACTACTGCATAAACTGGATGTATTCCAAGGAATGAATTAGCTAAAACATCAGCAGAACCACTGTAAGTATCTCCGTTATTAATAGTACCTATCTCATCTAACCAGAATAGCTCTGCGTCTCTAATTTGCCAGTCATTATCCATTCTTCCATGGTATAAGCTTAGAACAACATTTTCAGCAGGTAGATTACCTGTATTTTCAATTGTATAGGATACAGTAACGGGACCTCCAACTTCGTAAGTTATATTATCTAAAGATACATGAACATTCAGTACTGCTTCATCATCTGCGATTTGAAGGTTGATACCATTACTAAAACCATAATATTGGAAACCTTGAGGATCGTTGTAGCTAAATCTTGCTCCAGCTGAAATCCATAAACCTGTTAAACGTTCTAAGTAACTTAAAGGACGACTGAATTTATCCCCGAGATAAGGTTCTATAGCATCTCCAACTCCAAAGAGGAATCGTAAGAGATCATATCCAGTTTTATCAATAGTCGATAGTCGAAGAGAAGGATAAGAAGCACCAACATTAATTGGCTGAATACCCATCATACCAAAATGCATGTCTTTTGCAGGAATATTATCTAAAGCCCAGCTGACATTAACTGATTCACCAACATCTAAGAATGGAATAGTTGTATTTAAGAAAACTTCTTGTCTATAATCAGCATCACCTATTGTTGCAACATCTCTAGTTGAGAGACTAAAGTCCATCAAATCAGGATCAAAGATAGACTGTGCAGTGTAGAGTAAATTGAATAAAGAATCACCAGCATCTTGTGTAGCAGTAATTATATTATCTTCATATGATAAAATAGTATCATATACTCCACTTGGATTTACCGTTGGTAAATCAATTGGATCCAGATAACTTGTACAGAAAATAATTAATGAATTAGGTATACCTTGTGGAGAACTTAAGGTGATTGTAGTTGTAATATTTCCTGTATCAGCTATATAAGATTCAAAATCTGTCTTTACAACAGCTATTGTATTTTCTGGATCTATATCTATCATCGACATATCGGTTGTATTTTGGTACCATCCATTAAGTTCTAAGAAATCTTGTTCATAGAGTACATCTGGAGTATCAGCGAAGAATGGACCGTCAAATTGAACAAGTATTTTACCATGAATAACATTGGTATATGCTTCATTAATAGTAACATCATCTGTTAATTGGTAAAGATCTGGTTTTGATGCCATGAAATTCAGGAAATCTGGACCTAATGGATAACTGATATCAACATTAGTTGCTGGTTCAGTTCCATTATTAGTTACAACATAATCCATCTGTAATCTGCCATCATTGTTTAGCATGTCTTGGTCATAAGCCATATTGACTGATACTCTTGGTGAGGATGCTAATGCAGCATGATTGATATTATAAACAACTTCGTAGTTTGTTCCTAATTTAGCTAACATCCATAGAGCATTCAAATTCCAGTCCATTTTACCAGTTATTTGCGGTGCAAAGTTGTCTGTTGGTGGAGTAATACTTAAAGGATTTATTGTATATGGAAATCGGAATTTCAATACAGAATAAACCAGATCATGCAATCCTCCAGGTGTTGGTACAAGATCTTCTCCAAATAGATTGTTGGTTGATAAGGTAAAATCTGTAGTACCAGTTATCGCATCTGTATCTACATAATATATTCCTCGAATAGGTGTTATTAAATTTTCCATAACTATTGTTCCCATTATCACACACTTTACTGGTGATGCGTTTATATCTGCTGAATCAATTACAGTCGCAAAACCTGTTGTTATATCAGATTGAATTTCTGTTATTAGTGCTGTGAAGATTCCTGCATCCATTGCTCCTGTGAAGTAGTAAAGATAACTTCCCCCTGGTAATGATTCGGCTCTTGTCCACATCAGGTTTAATCCATAAACTGAATCAAAGAGCAGAGCTACTTGAACAGCTTCAGCTAAACTTTGATCTGGTGTGAGACCTCCATCCATTTCTACCAATAATGTTGCGTTATCTGGAGCTTTGAATGGTCTTCTTAAAACATAATCTGCGTAATTGGCTTGATCAGAAGCAATAAGACCCCAGCTCTTTACATCCCCGAATACAGGATTTAGTGCTATTGCTGGTAAGTCTCCGCCTGCAAGATCTAAGGCCACAACTGCTGCTGAATCTATAGCTGCAGTTACTCGCATTTCTTCTACAAAAACAGGATTCATTGCCTGCGTCTCAAAATCACTATTAATAGAATTAAGAGTAGCTTGACTAAAAGATCCACTCAATGTGAGTAGGACAAAAGTCAAACCTAACAAGGTTGAACCCAAAATTGCCTTTTTTCTCATTTTAGACCTCCAAAAATTTTGTCTAGTATTAAATGTGTACTAGGCATAATATAAAGGTATTCTTTGTATTTTGGGAACTAAAAAACAAGCGATTGTGTTGGAGATTTTGAAGACAGCAATTTTAGTTTTGAATATCAAAATGCTTTCTTATATTAAGCGCAGCTGTTTCAGGCAAGGTTCCATTTATGTAGGTCATTGTACTGGTCTCTACAGCACCAAGTAATTTCTGTGATTTCAAATTTCTTTGAGGTGTGTGAACCTTAAAATAAAGGTGGTAATTTGATGTTCCCTTTATGTTTACAGGAGCTTGATGTAGTGATAAAGAATAGCTCACTTCTTTTTGAAATACTTCATTTAAGGCAAGAATAGATTTTCGTATATATGTAATCAAACTATTTAATTCGGTTCTTGTACATTGATGTAGAAAATTAACATGCCTTTTAGGATAGATAAACAAGTCATATGCATACCTAGCAAAGTATGGAACTAAACAAATAATACTATTATCTTGATAGACAACTCTTTTTTCTTTCTGAATTTCTGATATGATATAATCACAGACCATACAAGAGTTATTTTCATCTTGATATTTCATGATAGAATCCAACTCAGTTTGAATAGAATTAGGGATAAAAGGATAGGCATAGAGTTGCCCATGAGGATGAATTAAAGTAGCTCCAACCTCAGGGCCATAATTTTCAAAAGGCAAAATATACTGGATTTGATCATTGGAAGACAACTCTTTTGTAGCATCCATCCATTGTTCGAAAATGTCCATAACTTCTTCATTGTTTAGTTCAATGAATTTTGCATTATGCACATCTGTATAGACAATAAGCTCACACTTTCCATATCCATTCATCATTATTTCAAACTCGCCTAATCTTCTTTTTTTAAGCTGTTCATCGAAACTTAATGCAGGAAATTTATTTGGAATTCTTAACGGCTTGTTAAAATTTGGTACTTCTTCTGAACCAGTACATAAAGGACAGAATCCTCCTTCGCGATCTGGTCTTGATTGTCTAGTTTCAGAATAAATAATCCATTCATTTGTAAAAGGATTCTTTCGAATTTCTCTAACAGTCATTATTTGTT
>CAZJUB010000007.1:4213-38913 GCA_964549075.1 uncultured archaeon
TCTGGATTAGTCATACCCTATGGTACTGATATTGAATTTTTTGGATATCGAAGCCCGATTGTAGACAGATTGCCCACAGAAGAAGATTTGAAAGAGTTTATTCAAAGCATGATGAAAATCAAAGATTTCAAGATGATACTTCCATCAAAATATCTAGAAGAACATAAACCAAAAGATTTAGGTTACATGAAAACTGGTAGCTGGTCTCCTGATAGGAGATTAGACCTTTGGACAAAAGACGAAGATAATCAAAAATTGGAACGGTTATGCCAAGAAGCTCGTTGGTATTTTGCTCATCTCCCAGAGACAGATATTACAGAAGAGATGTGGAAACATCTACTCCTTGCTGAAAATAGTGATGGACGTGGTTGGGACCCTCTACCAGAAAGACGGCTAGAATGCTTCTCTCATGCGTATGATGCGATTCATTTAGTAAAACAAAAATACTTGGACAGATACATTCGTAAAACTACTAAGAAATAAATTTCAAGCAACAACAATCTTTATATTATTCTATTCATAATGCTATTTATTCGTTTAATGCCTTTGAAGTTGGAGTAAAATGGAAATCGAAATATTTATTCATGAAGAGAATTGTGATCATTGTCAACCTTCCTTGAAATTCTTAACAGCTGTTATAAGTGCTCTTAAGACAGATGAAGTAAAAGTCATCGTACATCAAGTTAGTAAAAATAGAGAGTCAGCTGAGAAAAAAGGCATACTATTAAACCAACTACCAGCAATTTTACTTCCTTCAGGTTGTATTATCGCAGGTCCTCTTTCCCACGATTTAATAGGAGTTTTAGTATGTAGTCTACTCTCAAAATCTAAAGTTCCTATTCAATCAATTGATAGATTCGAACTAAGTAAAAAAGAAGCACCGTTGTTGATAAATTTAGCATCTGCTATGATTGAATATCAAGCAGCTTATACTTTGAGAAGAGATAGATCGTATCTTTTTGTAATTAAAGAAAATACTGACCAAATTCCAATTGAAAGATATGAACAATTATCTAAGAACACTAAAATGATGGTGCTAACAAACTTTGATAAAAAGCCAAATTCTGAGCTGTATGAATTAGGTTTAGATTCAAACGTGTTTTTAGGACATATCATCAGAGATAATATTATTCTTGCAGCAAATTTAATAATTTGGCGAGATAGATCAAACCACGTTAGTTATTTTCGTGTTAGAAAAGTTGAAGGGGAAAAATATGTAGGCACTTGTTCTTGTTTACTTGGAGATGGTAAACAAATGATAAGAGAGTTCTTCAAGCCCTTATTTTTAACATCCTCAACCATTGATGCTGGTGGAGTAAAAGGCACAGGTCAAAATAGGATAGTTGCCAATGTAAAAGATGTGAGTAATGATTTAGAACAATTACTTCGAAGATAAAATGATTAAATGTCTTATTTTAGTTTTCCAAAACCATCACATCGACCGAACTTAATCATACAATCCTCTGTCTTTGTTACATAATATTTACAAAAATCACCCATGATTGGTTCATATTTTTCACAGTCAGCATCAGGATTTCCAGTTTTATCTCCGTGTTTGCTTGGTGGTAGGGGTATGTCAGCCATTATATCAACCCACTTGATTACGAATTCTAAATACATTTTATACTTTTCCTTAGACTCTATTCTAACCTAAAATATAATGCGGATTAGTTCTTTCACAATTTGGACAAGTTTCATCAAATTTGCTCAGAGGGGTCCCACAACCACTACATTTGAAAGGTTTATCTTCCTTTTCAGATTTAGGCCTTGGTAATTTTTGTTCTCCAAACATTGTTTACTATTATTGAAGAAGTAGTTAATAATTATTACGAGAGAGGAAGAAGAAATTAATACTCATCCACAATGCTTATTACGGGACTACAACCACTTAATGTTTAAAGATACAGAACAAAACTGGCGGTTAATATGATAAAATTAATTGTAAAAATCGAAAAATTATTAGATTCTGAGCCAGAATACATGCTTATAAATAATGAACTCGCTCAGAAATTTGACATTCTGCCAGGTCAATTAATAGAGATTTCACCTTTTAACTTTGGTCTAAAAGTATATACTTCTGACAAGTATCCTGCTGATACTATAGGAATTTCAAGTGTCATTGCAAAAGAATATGGTATACACAAAGGTGATGAAATCGTTTTAAAAGATCTAACAAATGAAAATATTATTCACTTAATTCACAAAAAAATGAGAGGAGAACAGCTAAAAGAAGGTGAAATTTATTCTATTTTCGAATCCATAGACAAGAATCTTATGCATCCAACACAAATAGCTGTTTTAATGTCTCTATTTCAAGTACAAGGTTTAACTCTGGATGAAACTACTTCAGTAGCTAAAGCAATTATTAAGAATTCTGTAGTAATAAATCCAAAGAAAAAACCAGTTGTTGACAAACATAGTATTGGTGGAATTGCAGGTAATAGAATCACTCCTATTATGATACCTATTCTTGCAGCTGCAGGTTTAACAGTTCCTAAGGTTTCAACAAGAGCTATAACATCACCAGCAGGTACCATCGACACTGTAGAATTACTAATGCCGTGTGAACTTAAACTTGAAGAAATGATAAAGGTTGTAGATGACACAGGTGGTTGTATTGTTAGTGGTGAGAGTGTTGGTCTTGCTGATATTTCAGACAAAATTATATCAGTTTTAGAAACAATAAAAATTGATCCAAAAGAATTTATGGTTGCGAGTATTCTTTCTAAAAAAATCGCAGCAGGTTCAGAATATGTACTCATAGATTTACCAACTGGTAAAGGAGCAAAAGTTGTACATAGAGAGAATGCACAAGAACTAGGAAGTTTGTTTACTTCTATTGGCTATTCTTTGAAAATTAGACTGGATTGTATTATTAGTCCAGGAGATAGACCTATTGGGAGCATGATTGGTCCTGCTTTAGAAGCTAAAGATGTTCTTCGAATTTTAACTGATCAGTCTGGTAGTGCTGATTTGATGAGAAAAGCATTATCTCTCTCTGGAATCATTTTTGAAGCAAATAACTGGTGCCCTAGAGGGTATGGCTTTGAATTTTCAGAAGAGATATTAAAAAGTGGGAAAGCACTAGCTAAATTTAAAGAAATTGTAACAGCTCAAGGTGGAGATGAAAATATCTCTGTTGATGACATTCCCACTGCAAGTTATATTGAGAGTATAAAAGCTAATAGTGATGGAGTTGTTTATTCTGTTGACAGTTCAGCTATATCTACTTTAGCCAGACAAGCTGGAGCTCCTGCAGATAAAACAGCTGGTATCCATTTGAAAATAAAACGAGGAGATCGTTTCAAAAAAGGAGACACTCTATTCGAAATACATTCGTCATCGGAAGGGCGTTTAACCTCCGCTACTGAGCTAGTGCCAGAATTCCAACCTATTGATATGGAAAAAATGATTTTGGATATAATTCATGGACCAACGGAGTTGTAATATTTCGAATGTTGGATGAAAATAAAATAAATTTTCATTATCAAGCATTTTCTTCTCCTAAAAACATGAATATAGATCTCTATTTGCAGAAATTAAAATCCGTACAAGAGAGTAGCACCTATCTTCAAATTCTTGATCCAACTTTAATTATAAGTGAAAGACATTTGCAGATTGCAATTTATCATACTCTTAAATCATTCGAACAAAAACGCAATATTGCGAGAGACAAAACAACAGAACTCTTGTTAAGAATTTCAGGAAAAAATCAAATATCAGATGCAATAAGATTATATGGTGTCAAGCCATCAACAAGTATAATTTTAATAGTAGCATTCAGTGATCACATAAGAAATAATAAAGAAATAATTGAGAGATTTTTAAAATCAATTCAAATCTCCGATGAAGAAGAAATAAATATAAAATTCCCTTTACTTAGCATTAAAGAATTAAGTCAAAAATATCAGTGTGAAGAGAATTTAAAGGAAATTGAAAAACGAGTATTAGAAAATATGGCTGCACTTTCTGTTGCATAGATTAATATGAGGGAATCCATGCTTTTAAAAGCTGAAAACCCAATTCTCGATATTGTTTAACTATATCCTCTATCCTTTCTAGTTGTTCTCTTTCTTTCTGAGGAGAGGAGAAGATTATTGGTTTGATTTTATGTACCATACCTGTTAAAGAACCAATACCAGCTGTACTATATGCTTTCTTCCCACTCCCAGTCCTATATTCATAATCTGGTTCTACAAGAAGTTTGTTGTACCATAAAGGATGAGCAGAAATAATTTTGAATCCTTCAGATGATTGGTAAGAAACTGGATCCATTATATGCTGATTGAATTTTTCGATTGCAGCTTTATTAGGATGAAAAACATTTCTGCTGATAATTCCTTTAACATAGGTTTGAACGCTTTCAGTTTGCTCTATTATGTGGAAAGGTAAAATAGTTGAGACTTCTGTTATTGTAGCATCTATCTTATCAGAATGATAGATTTTATCTGCTGTATATATTTTACCCAGAAGATCTAAAGGTAAACATAAACCATTGATTTCGAGAGAATCTTCCAAGTAATTACCGCGATCAACTGCAAATTCAGAATAGTAAATTCCAGGACCAAATATAACTGCAATTCTTTCATCTGTTAATTCTTTGAAAGTTTGTGTTTCATCAGTAAGCATTACAATTGTATCTCTACGTAAATCCATTACTGGTCGATCTAAAAAAACACCTTTATTTGTTGTACCGATAAGTTTTGTCCAAGAAGTTACTATTAATAATGAATTTAGATTTCTAGATTCCATTTCTTGTAAACGCATACTTTTCTTGTTATTTTCAAGAGCAATTATTTCTTCATCTATTCGTTTTAGAACATGCTCAGCTTCAGGAAGTCTTCTTGGAAAACCTTCATCAGCCATAAATGCTATTAATTCTCTCAGTGGGATTTCTCCTGTATCAAAATCGTAGAAGTTTGCTCCAGAACCATAATATTGTTTAAGAAGCTGTAATAAATCGATTTTTTTCTGGATTTCTATGTATTCTTTTGAGTCTTCAACTTTAAGTGACATTGTTTAGCATACTTCCATAAATTGTACTGCAAGAACTGCTTTAGTTAATACATGTATTCATGTATTTATTCTTTTTGAGATATGTAATCATGATGGATAGTTTCCAGTCTCAATTAAATAAGAAGCACTTTCAATTGCAAACAAAAGAGAATCTTCAACCGAGTTATTGTTGAAAAAAGAATGGATAAATGCTCCATTAAAACAATCTCCCGCTCCAACAAATGTAGTCTTTTTAGTAAGATGTTTTGTTTTTAATTTAATTTGATTTTTTCCATAAAAAATAACTTCATCAGCTGAATGAAATATGATTGGTATATGAAGGAATTCATATAGTTCTTGTGGATTTTTCTGAAATTGTCCAGTTAAGCATTTTAATTCTCTTTCATTAAGTGATAGAAATTTATCCCCTTCTAACTTTTTCAATTCAGACAAAAAGATTTGAAGTTCTAGAAGTTTTTTAAAATGAGATATATCACTTGGATCAATAAATAATATACCATCAAAATAAGTTGTTTTTTGGTCTTTCAAAATTGATAAAGGATCTGTTTGTTTGTGAATATACTCAAGGACATCTGAAGTCCATAAGCTTAATACAAGAGAACTATTCCACTCTATTGAAGTTGGATTTAGTGCAATGTTACTAACTGATTTTAACGGACTTTTTCTGTAACAATCTATAATATCAGCGGATAAATGTTCAGTAGAAAGATAACTTTTTACTGAATTAAATTGGATTTCACCTTCTTGAAGATTAATTATACCAGTAAAGTTTACTTCTGCATTTTTTATTGGTTTGATTTTCAGAGCTATTTTTTGCTCTTTTACTAGATTCTCATATAATGGTGAAGATGGACCAACAAAGGTAACAGAACGACCGAAATTGGAAAGAGTACGACACAAATTAAAACCATTTCCACCAGGAATAAGATTGATGGAGGTTTGTGAATGGTGAGAACCTAATGGAGGAAAGTTGGCAATTAAAGAGCTATTGTCTTCATTAAAAGGCAGAATATTGATATCTATAAAAGTTGGATCAAATCCACCGTAAATCATATCCTTATTTTTTATCAATTGCTACACTCACATTTTTTCTAGAGTATCAATTCCCATAACTTCAAACAAACTTTCAAGGCATTTTGTTATTGAATAAACCAGCAAGATTCGAGTTTCAAGAATATCTTTTTCTTGTGCAATAAGAACTGGACAAGAATCATAAAATTTGTGAAATGTTGATGCCAAAGAATAGGTAAAGTTAGCTACAGAATCAGGTTTTTTAGTGTTGTAGGATTTAATGAGTATATGTGGTAATTCTTCAATCATCTTGATAAGATCCCATTCTATTTCTGTTTTTATTTTCAAGCTTACATTTTTTGCATTAGCAATAATTTCATTAAATTTAATGCCTTTTTCTGGAGCCTTAAGTAAAATATTTAATGCCCTAGCATATGAATATTGAAGAAAAGGACCGGAATTTTCATTTGGATCTACTGCTTTTTTAACATCAAATTTAATTGTTTTTTGAGGATCCATTTTCAAGATATGATATTTAACGCTGCTTGAAGAGACTTTTTGCGCTATTTCATCCATTTGATCTTCTGGATATTCTCGAGGTTTTAGAATTTCATATATTTCCTTCTGAGTTAATTCATATATCTCATCTGGTGTAACATATTCAAATTCTCTTCCAGCCATTTTCCGTCCTATTAATGAGACATATTCATAATCATAGTGCTCAATTTTATCTGCAAGTTCAGGTTTTCCTAAAGCATACAATGCAAGTTTGACACCTTGTTGAGCTAACTGCTGTTGTTTACTTATTACGTTATAACAGTAAGTGGCGTTAAATATATCCAGTTTATGCAGATGATAAACAATATCACGGCAAACATATAGTGTTATACCTTCAGAATTCACAATAATTAGATCAGGTATTTCATGTTTAATACCATATTTTTCCTTATATGATGTCTCAGATGCGATTTTATCACAGAGAAGAATTCTTGCTTCGCCCTCGTGTCTGAGATATCCTTTTTTACTCAATTTATTTAGGATTTGAGGAACTTCACCAGACCAAGCATAAGCAGATTCCCAATCATAATCATCAATGAATATATTTAACATCTTAAGCGTTTCAACATGTCCGGTTAAAACTTTCTCCGTTAATTCTCTAAACTGCCCTACTACACTCTTATCCTTACCTTCCTGATATTTTCTAACATATTCAGTTGTTTGAGAATTCAAATCTTCAATGTTGTCTGAAGTTTCCTTATACAGTATTTCATACAATTTAGGTAGACGCTTTTTAAGTGAAGATTGTACTCTTAGAAGCTTACCTAACTGTGCAGAAATTTTATTTTCAGCATTATCAATTCTGTCAGAAGTCTTTAGTATTTTCTCGTATTCTTTTACCTCTTCGTTAGTAAGAGCATATTTTGAGGAAATTAAATTTTGATTAGGATTTGCAGATAGGAATAAAATCTTTATTTGGTTAATTTCTAGCAAGGTATTCATAATTGCATATAATTTACCAATCCAAAGATCAATCTTTGAATCAGGGTGTACTTTGTTTTTTATTAACTGATATCCAATTACTAAAGGAGCTATTTGTCTTCCTAAGTCATTAACGTAGTATCTCACATTTACTTTAGCGCCTAGAAATTTACATAAACGTCCTATAACATCTCCTATAATAGAACTTCGAGCATTACCTACATGCAAAGGACCAGTAGGATTAGAAGAAGTGTGCTCAACTATAATTCGCTCTTCCGATAAAAGAACATTGGCACCATATTTCTCTTGTTCGAAAATATTCTGAAAGACTCTAGAAGTAAATTCCTCTTGTTTTAGAAATATGTTCAGAAATCCGCCTTGTAAAACTGATTTTTTTATGAAATCTGATTTGGGTAATTTTTCCAATATAAAATTTCCAATATCTTGTGGAGATTTATTCAAATCTTTTGCAACATTAAATAAAGGAAAACTAAAATCTCCAACTTCAGAAGATCGAGGAAATGTCCAAATAACTTCTAAATCTTCATCGAATTCTTTTTTTAGAATTTCAATTATTGATTCCTTGATTTCATCATATACCCTTGGATACATAAAAGCTAGACACCATTATTTACTGTTAAGGACTAGTCTTAGACACTAATTTTACCTATTGAGACTTCGGAAGTATATACTTAAACTTTCCTTCCCAAGGTTGTTTTACATAGACTTTTATTTACTAGAAAAATGTGACACACTAACAGATATATACTAGTGTTTAAAAAAGCAAACAAGCTAGCAAAATGAATAAAAGTGATAAAATTGGAAAACGTAGCGGACGTAACTTTTGAGGAATTTGAAGAGATATTACAAACAGAAACTAAACCCATCATTGTTGATACATGGGCTCCATGGTGTGGTCCATGTAAAGGGATTGAACCTTTGTTTGTACATTTAGCAGAACAACATTCTGATAAAATAAGATTTGTTCGAATGAATATGGATACAGAGTCAGCGTTTGCCCAGAAACACATGATTTCTAGCTTACCAACATTTGTAGTATTTAAAGATGGAAAACCTTTCAATTCCATAATAGGTGCAAAAAGGGATAAGTTAAAAGAACTTGTAGAAAAAACAGCTAAAAATAGCTAACGAAATCTTTTTTACGCTAAATTTTTAGGGTAGTTTCTTTCTTTTTCTATTAGACTATATCTAGTAAGTGAAAAAAGTGGCTTCTGAGCAAAGGAAATTTACTTTTCCAAATGGATTATATGAGTATTTGGTAAGAAAAGCGAATGCAGCTGTTAGTGAGCTGTTCATTAGTATTTCTTTTCCTGTTTTGGAAATAAAATTTCTCAATGCAAGAAGGAAGGGCAGTCAGAAAACTGTCGATTGGTTATTTGAAGAACTTTCAAAAAGAATTGTCCGCGTAACCAGAAAATATCAGTTAAAAATTGATCAGGTTTCACATCGAAAAGATATTATGATTAATTTTATCATGGAAAAGAGCTACCAACAGATAAACATAACAGGATATCACTACATACCGCTTAAATCCTTCGGAAATATTTTATCAATAGCAGTTTGGAGTTACATTGTATATATAACTGGGAACAAACCTAGTGAAAACGAAGAAGCACAGAGACTCCACAAAAAATACACAGAAAGTTTTGAGGAATTCAAAAATTATTGGAATAGAATGCCACGAAAGAAAAGACCTACTTATCAAAATTATGCATGTTATATTTGCGGAGAACCTGCTTTTGCACTCAATGTTTGGACCTATAAGACAAAAGACAAAGATTTAGAGGTGACTACACCTGTCTGTAAAAAGCACCGAGATAGGTTAGTGTAGGTTAATATATGAGAAGGTTTAAATTTTACAGAGAGGTTCTAACTTAATGATAAATGGCTTATCTCAAGATAAAAAAACAAGACTACTTAGTATTTTAAGAGATATATCCAGAGAGTGCAGTTTGAGTGCTATCGCAGTGGTTAGTTCTGAAGGTCAAGAACTTGCATTTTTCGCAGAAAAAAGTACAGATCAGGTCATAATGGCAGCATTAGCTTCTGCATTAAATTCAGCTGGTCAACAGACTGTAAACCAGATTAAATGCGGGAATCTTGACCAAGTTATAATTAAAGGAACAGAAGGTTTTGTTATTCTACTTAATCTTGATCAATTTATAGTTCTAGCAGCCTCCAAGGACATCTATAGTTTGGCATTAGCTATGAATGTACTTACAAAATATGGTAAAAATGTTTATCAGGTTCTTATTTCTTAGGTTTTTTTATTCTTATTAGAACAAAAAATATTATACACACTGCTATGGATATGAAAACAAGAGTAGGTCCCCATGAGTAATCTTCTATTATATAGACAGTCCAAGTTTTTGTTTCGGAAGGTGATCGTATGGATAACAAATATGTACCACTTGGTATAGGATAATTTTGAGGGGAAAAAATGAAACTATAATTGCCATTATTATAATCAATTATATCACGATAAATAATTTTTATATCATATGATTGCTCAGGCAAAGATTCCAATGTTAGAAAGAAATCCCAACCAATCAATGGTCCAAACGAGTTATTTGCTGATAGAGAGATTTCTACATAGTCAGTTTTTTTAATCTCAGTTGTACTAATTGAATATTGAGTTGATAAGTCTGAGATTGCAGAAGAATACATTATATTTTCGTATAATTTGTAATTATCACCAAAATATAAAGATGAAAACTTTAGTTCATAGTCTAATGTAAAATCATTAAATAAGTATGGGGAATTCATAAACATATCAATGCTATTAGCTGCTATAATCAAATTTCCTCCATTAGATCTCAGATCGGAATAAACAAATCTATTAGCAATAGTACTAATTGTATCATTCATTTTTAGAACTTCAAGAGGGGAGCATAATGAGAGAATATCTAACATATTATAGGATCTCGTAAGTGGATTTATAATTGACGATACATCAAGAGTTTCATTTTCAATTAAGAGAGAGTTGTATGTTATATTGAAAGAGTCTAAAATAGAGTTCAAACCGTTTAAATCACTAACTCTAGTTGGGAAAAGGATTAATGTTTTACCAGTATAAATCCCACCTGTTTTAATATAATTGAGAATAGATTCTTCATCATAGTTGGAGTAAGTATGCAATATCGAACTGTTATAATTGATAATAGAAAGGATTTCGTATTGATTCAAGTCTATATTAGCTATTCCTAAAGGATCACCATCTTTTGGTAATATTGTTGGAATCAAACCGAAATATTTTGAAATGGTTAATAGATTGTTCAAATTTCCATACATCGAATAACGAACATCTTCACCAATTTCATTACAATCATACAAAATTCTCCCTTTTCCTTCAACAGCAAAGTATGATATATCCAATTCATAACCAGTCAAGCCATCATAAAAATTCACTGGAAAATTATTGTAGCCTAAAATACCTTGAGTTGTAGCCATATCTACTAAAATATCATATTGGGCAACGTGTGGAAAGCGTGGTACATAAGTGAAACGTAGGGAAGGTTTCTGAGTATCATAATATTGCACCGAAAATGAATTTATGGGATTATTTACATAAACACTAACATAAGAACTATCGTATTCATTTAGATGAAAAACCTCTCTAGTATAGGGGAGTTGTTTTGGCCAGATGGTCAAAGCAGGAGGATCAATTAAGTATATTGCTGCTTCTGTAGCATTAATAAGACCAGCTCCTTGATAAATAGGAGGAATGGTTAATTCTTTTTTCTCACCCAAAGGTGTAAGTATTTGAGGTGATATATCATTCGATGTATCTAAAAATGAGGCTTTAATTGTAGATGATTTTTTATCAGGAAAATACGATTTCAATAAAGCGCAAACACCAGATACAACAGCGGTTGAATAACTTGTCCCTGATACTATCGTAGTATTTTGATGATTGTAAGCAGTTGTATTTAGTTTCACACCTGGTGCTACAACATCAGGCTTCATCCAAGTATTTTGGAGATTAATATCATTAAAAACAAAATTATCCATAAGAGAATCATAATTGATAGCTACTGGACCAGCACTGCTATATTTGTAAAGTATGAAATTATTATCGATTGCTCCTATAGTAATTGCTTTTTTAGCTATTCCAGGAGTTAATAATGTAAACATGTCGTTATAGCCAAATTCTTCTTTTCCTCTAGTATTTCCTGCTGCAACACAAACAAGAGTATTATTTCCAACAGCATTATCTACAGCTTCTATTTCTGGAGACTCTTTATCAGTTACAAATGTGCCTAAAGAGAGATTGATAATATCTGCATTGTTTTCAATAGCCCAGTCAATACCTTGTATTAATAACTCGATTGTTCCCTCTCCATTGTAATCTAAAATTTTTCCTATTAAAAAACTACAATTAGGAGCTACACCTCTAGAATATCCGTGAAGACCATTTGCTCCTATCAGACCAGCAACGCTTGTACCATGCCCGTTATCATCTTCTACATCCGCATTATTGCTGATAAAGTTCCAAGAATCAATAACTCTCAATTTATTACTCATAGTTTCATTTAATGCAAGATGGTCAACCATTATACCTGAATCAAGAATGGCGACTTTGATACCACCTCCATAAAAACCAGCATCCCACAAATTATCAGCAGAAACCATCTCAGTGAAATTTGTTATTTCTTGAGTACAATTCAGTACATTTAAAGAATATTCATCGTCTGTTTTGTATATCTTTGCGTTTTCCCAAACGCTAGCAATTATACCATCAAATATTAGCTCAAGTAATGTTGATTTCGAAAGAGTTACAACTACACCAGAATAGCTTACAAACGTATCGAAATTTTTACCGACTCGTCTAAGTATGTTGTACGAATCTCTTCCGTATGTTTTGATAAAGACTCTGAATTCATTTGTTAGATTTGATTCTATTATTTCATTCAATAACTGTTTTCCTTTGATAATATCTTTCAATTCTATCTTCTTATGTGGGCTGATAGAAGAGGTAAATTCTGTTTTTTGTGCGTACGATGAGTAAGTAAACATACAACAGCTAATAAAAAAGATAAACAAAACTTTCCTAAATTTAGGTTTTCGTAGCACAAGAAGACTAGTCTATTTTCATATAAAAATTTAAGCACTTACTCTCTACTGATTTTTCTCCATGCTTGTAAGAGCATCTTGAAGACTGTTCAAAATAATAGTGGGAGCAGTTTCCTCTGTTAAAGTGCCTAAATCAGACATTTGAGTCACTCCCGTCATAACTAAACATGTGTCCATCCCCAAACGATTTGCGCCTAAAATATCTGTTTCGATTCTATCACCAAACATGATAGTTTTTTCTATAGTAGAATTAGCTAGTTGTACAGCTGATTTATACATTTCAGGTTCTGGCTTTCCTATTATTAATTCTATTTTTCTTCCAGATAATTCCTCTAAAATTTTAATCATAGCACCTCCACCTAGTATTAATCCTTTTACTGTAGGGAAAGTAAAATCAGCATTTGTAGCAATAAATCTTATATGATCATAATTTTGAAGAAGATGTACAGCTCTAGTGATTTTAGTATAATTTAATGTTCGATCCATTCCGATTACAAGACAATCTACTTTAGCAAAATCAAAATCAAAAATATCTTCATCTAGACTTTCTTTCCAGTTATTAAGCACATTCAAACCAACTGCTCTTAATTCACTTTTCAGACCTTCCTCGCCAATAACATAAATATTTGCATTTGGAATATTATTAGCCATATATCTTGCTGTTAAATAAGAAGAAGTCAAAATATTTTCAGTTGAAATGACAATACCCATATTCTTTAATTTTAATTGAAAATCTTCTCGAGTTTTTGTACTGTTGTTAGTTAAAATAAAAACTTGCTTTTGTTTTTCGGATAATAGTTTAAGAAAAGCTATTGCTCCATCCAAAGGTTCAGATTCTTTGTATAGAACTCCATCTCCATCAAAGAGGAAAGTACTAAAATCATCTAGCATATCGATCAAAATATTCATGGAAAAGGATTATTTAACAATTATGAAATAATTACTTTAATCAAAATAAGGTGGAAGCAATTTCCAAACTTTTATTATACACTGAAGGAAATACATAACCATGTCATATGTCGAGAAGGCTTTCTACAAATATGTAAAAAACATTTTGACAAGTGGACTGCGTGTTCTCTTTAGTAAGAAGTATATCTTTTATACAGTTGCTTTTATTTTGATTTCTATAACAACAACCGTCTTCTATCTTATTAGGAAGTATACCACCAACCTGATTCCAGAAGTAGTAGCTGAGGTTCTAATTTCTATTGAATTATCTATGGCAATTACTTACATTATATTCGGTTTATTTTTTTCTAAATATCCTTTCAAATACTGGGTACCACCAGCTTTTATTGTGACTGCAGGAGGAGCAGTGATGTTTTTTTTCCTCCCTCAGATATCACCATATGTTGCTGCTATTAGTTATTTATGCTGGATTGTGGTTTCAGTCTTCCTAACATTCTCATTATCAAGAAACTTTTGGGGTGGTAAGGTTCTCGGTAGTATTATGTTTTTAGGAAAAAAAGCTGACGAAGGTACCATAGTTTTCAGTGGTGTAGTTTTTTTCTTCACGTTGATTAATACTGCCATGGCAGGTTATGTTACATATGATACAATTAGAAGATTCATTATTTCAGGTTATTCTTCAGAATCACTTACAAGCTTTGTTTTTATGCTAGTAACAATCTTTTTTGCAATAATTGCGATTATAATAGTTAATATAATCATTTTTGCTCTTGGCAAAACTGATGATGTATTTTACACAATCCTTGCATTTTTCTATGTATTTTCTTCTTTTACTCTTTGGAAATTAGCAATTTATACATTCAGGTACAGAGATTCAACAAAGATAATTCCATATGACAATATTGGAAGTATCATTGTAGCCTTATTTCTTATTTTATACTCTGTATCTAATTATGCTAAAAAAGTTAAAAGGATCGAAAAAAGACTAGATATAGAAGTTATCTTAGAGGAAGTGAAACCAAAAAAAAGGAAAGCTATTGAAGAATTTGAGGTAGAGAAAGAATGGGGTATGTTAAAAATACCTGGGTTTATGGGTCCTTTGGGAGTTTTAATGACAATAATGGGTTTAATTTTAGGATATCATGTCACTATCCTGCAATTTATTGCAACTGAAGATTTCTTTACTCAGACATTTTTCTCTTTAAGCGATTTAGTCGGTTTAAAAGATAAATTTGCAATTATATTAATTCCTCTACTCATAATTTATTTTTTGTTTACTTACAGATGGTCAGAGAGATTTCGAAATTATGCTTCACCTGAACTCTATAGATTCGAATTTTTACCTCCTTTTGAAGAACTTGAAGAAAGATTAGAAAGAATCAAACGAGGAGAAGATTCATGGAAAACTTATGCCAATATGGTTCTTAAAGAAGGGGTAAAATTTGGCATGAAATCAGCTGCTACGAAAGTATTTGTTTCTCCTACAAAAAAAGTAGCTGGTGCTATAGGAGGAGCATACACCAAAACGAAAAGTGGAATCGGAAAAATCTTTAGAAGAAAGAAGAAAGCAGATGAAAACTTGGAGGAAGGAGATGAATAAAAGAGATTTTATTTATCAATCTCTAGTTTAGAAATATATTCTATGAAGAATTTTTTCACTTTTTTAGCTTCGCCTTCATAATACTTGAAGGATCCAACAACCTCATGACCTCCACCTTCAACACCAGCATTAGGTAGTTTTTTCTGCATTAATTTTACTGCTTCAGGAAAGTTAATTTGAAGAGCTTTTGACCTTAAAATAATGAAATCTGGTCCTTCACCTAACGTAACTACTGCTTTATCCTTATTCTCATTACAATAATAATCAAAAACCAATCCTGTCAACTTTCCAGGATTAGGAAATGTAAATTTGTGTGAAAAAAGTTCTACATCAATAGTAACCAATAGTACGTTGTTTTCCAATGTTTTAACATGGCTATTTGGTAATGTATTCTTTAGTGCTTTGTCTAACAAACTTTTTGTCTCATTTCCAATTAAGTTAAACATATTGTTATGCCATTCTGGATCTGTTTCTACTCCAAATAATATTTTAATTAGATTGTAACCTTCTGAGTATCTAAGTTGATATACCTCAAAGTCAACAGAGAGACCTATTTTCTGTAAATCTCCAATCGAATATCCTTTCTTTTCCGCTAATTTTATATATTGATCTATTTCATTTCCTTCCACTCGATCCATTAAACCAGCAATAGCAGGCAAATGTTGTAACTCTTCGTGAATTTCAGGATATATAATTCGAGCAAGTTCAAATCCTAGCATCCCAGCAGAAAGCTCATATCCTCCTCCTACAAAATAAGGATTTACAAGTATATCAACCAAATCTTTAATTTCATTTTCAGGAAAATGATGATCTACAACAAGAATCTCTAAACCTAGGGATTTAATTTGTAGATAAGGAAATAAGGACTCTGTACTTGAGCCAAAATCCATACAAATATATAATGGAAGTTTGTCTCCAAACCTTTCTTGGTCTGATAAAGCAAAATCTAGATCCTTTGTTACGTCAATAACATCAAAAAAAGGAGGTTTATTAGGAAGACGTTTAAGACGGATTCGAATTGTATCAGCATCATATCCTTCTTGAAGCATGAGCTTCTGAATTGCATGTTGTACAGCAAAACCTGCAATTGTTCCATCAGCATCAGCATGATTACGAACATATATGGGTTGTCCTGTAAATACTGCTTTTCTAATTCTCTTTGCTACTTCTACTAAATCTGGCTTTAGTTTTTCTAGTAACTGACTCTTAATCGAGAATTTAAAATCAGCAGGTACTGATTTATCATCTAATGCTTTTTCTATTTCTTCCAACATTCCAACTGTTTCAGAAGTATTTAATTCTTCCATATCACTTACTTCAATTTGAAGAATTTCTCGATGCTTGTTGATTTCTCCAAAGACATTTACAACCATATCTTCAGTGATTTCAGGAAATGCTCTTTCACCAGGTCTTATAAAAGCTGCAGAGCTAATTGTTCCAGAAGGATCTACCAAGGTAAACCTTGTTGGTCCAGAAGTCTGAAGAATTGAAACTACTTTAGCGTTTATAGAGATAAACGAACCTTCCATACCTTCTTTTAAATCTTTAATTTGAAACTTTCTTACCTTACCTCTTAAGGATTCCACAGTATAATCGTCAAGATGAACAGGTATTCCGAACAATTTTCCTTGCTCATTTATGAAATTAATTCTTACGATAATTTCTTCACCAATATCCCAAGCATAATCTTGAGTGATATCTTTGGTTCTAATTAAGACGTTAAGATTGGGAGCTAGAGAAACAAAAACACCAATGTTCTTTACACTTTCCACTCTAGAAAGCATTAACATGTCTTTTCTAATTAGCTGTGAATCTATAGGAGGTTTTAATCTATAGACTAATGGTATTTTTCTATCCTCACATTTTGGACATAATCCAGAAGCAGAGGGAACAGTTAGAATTTTTCTACATGAACTACAATATTTCACTGTCTTTTTACCATTACAAGTTGGGCATTTTTCGCGAATGATAATTTTACCCTTTCCATTACATTGTTCACAAATATCTCCCCCCTCATCTCCACCTAGTGTGAATGAAGTCTTGCCTATTCCAAGACAACTGGGACATATCATTTTTTCTTTGATAATCTTACCATGACCTTTACATGTTGGACATGTTGAACTCAAATCATTTCACCTTTATAATACGATTGAAAAAGAGATAATGTATAGAAAAGAATTATGATATTAGTTCAATCAGGAATGAGAGCAATTTCACTATAATTTAGCAACCTAGTAAATATAAGATTTCCAATCTCAAGTTTAAGCTTATCAGGGTCCTCTGCATATCTTTCTGCTGCACTATAAATTTTCATAGAAAGTTCAGCATCTCCGAAGACATAATGAATGTAAAAAGCTAAATCTCGAGTCCCCGAAGATTGATCAAATTCTTCACAAGAACAAACATGTGCTTTTAAAACCTCAGGTTCGAGATTAGTTACACATTCATACAACTCTTCTAATGTTGTACAAGTACAAAGAACACCTTTGGTATGAGGAGAAATGAATTGGAACCTTGCATTAGGACCTTCTTCTCCACTGGCCATTTTTGCCAATACTTTCAGAGTTGTTAAATCCACAATTTTGACCTCAGTTAAATTTTCTTATCTAATCATCATTGGAGATAAACTTTGTAATAATCGCTTAATATTATGCTCCAATAATCCTCTGTTTTCTTCTTTTGTGGTTATTATTACAGCATAGTAGTCATCACCAATAGGTCGAAGATAAACTAAATGATCTCTTTCTTCTATTGTTACACTCATGAGAGTGAAATCTTTCATTAATTGTTGTAATGACTCCTTAGCCAATGAGAGCATTTTCTCACTTAACCATTGAATCACGAGTCTTTCAAATTTTTGCGATGATTCTGCTAAGAGCAAAGCATCTTTAGCATAGATAATCGAGCATCCTAATACTCCTTCAGTGTTTGATTCAAACTCGTGCAACATTTGTTCGATTTGTTGTCCAGACAGACTCATTGCATCCACCAATTCTTGGGTAACTACTAGAATTAATAGTATATCAATCTTATCTTTATTCTCGCTGATTCATAAGATATGAAAGAAAAGAGTATTTAAGCACAAAGATAACTGCTTAAGTTAGCTTTATTAAAATAATTTCTCAACAAAAACAGAAATTCTTTTGAGATGGGGAGTTAATGCTTCTAATTCTTCTTTGTTTTGACTATATACAATTGATTTTGTTGTCTGCTTCTCTGAGAGGTATATCAATACATAGTAAAATGTTTCATTTATTTGTATTCGTTTAATTTGACTTTGCAATCCTCCTGTTTCAACTTTTACTTCTGAAGGATGCGCTATAATATATTGTACCAATGGAAAGATATCGTTGAAAGGTTTTCTACTAAAAACAAAGGATATAAGTTGGTTTTCTTTTGCAATTGCAAATAGACTTGCTATAAGAGTTTTATAACCGAGAAAGAAATTGATCAAAGTTTTTTTTAGTGAAGTAAGCTTTTCCTGCGGGAGTTGAGAGTCTTCGGTTAGCATTTCAACAAAAAAATCTTCAATTTTTATTTCAGGAACTTGAATTTCAGGAATTACTGGAAGATCTACTGGCATTACTATTGCTTCATCAGCTTTTTGTTTTTTCTTTCTAATTTCTGCAACTATATCAAGTGGAATGATTGTATCTTCAATGTCTATTAGTGACTTAACTTGATCAATATCGTTATCTTCTATCAAGATTTCATATCTCAAAGCGATATTTTTCAAAAGAATTTGCTCATTTTCAGCTGAGATTTCTTCTTTAGTAATAACTACTAAAAGTCTATTATCAAATAACTTCCAAAAGAGGAATTTACATGTACCGAAATCAATAGATTTCACTTCTTCATGACCTATAGCATATGTATAGCTGTAAAGTGCTGATATAAAACCAAAAACGAGAACATCATCAATATTTAAGAAATCAACAAATTTCTCGTTAAATAGACTCACACCTTCTTCAAGAATATGGATTGAGTACAAAACGTCTTTGAACTCTGATAAATCAGCACTCATTAATTTGAAATAGGATTATAGGTTTTTTACCTTTATTATATTTCTCAAGCAGTAAAATCCTCTATTGATGATTGAGAATAAAACGATAATCCAATTGACTCAAGATTAGATTTGATATAATCGTCAGTTGAGCTAAAAAGATACAGATTCCTATTCCAGACATGTTCTAGCTCTTTATCTTCAAGTAAAACACTATTCTTTCTCCAATTCTTTCTCCTGTTTTTATAAATACCATAATCTTTTGAAAGGACAAGGTAACCAACGAAAATATAATTTCGCGATACATGAGTGAATCCTTTCCTTTTTAATTCTCTTTTTATTAATATCTTAATATAGGTGCTCAATTGGTCAAAAAATTTGTCCTCCACACTAGCGGTAACATTTTCATAGTGTTTGAATTCAAAAACGATATAGAAAGTTTTGTTATTGTAAGAACGTTTAGCCAAAATGTCGACTCTTTTATTAGCGATAATTCGTTCTTCCCAGACTTCAAAACTATTCTTCTTTAAAAAGGAAGCTATTTTATGTTGCACATCTCTCCATTCAGGAGTTTGTTTATCATCAGGATTACTCATATTGAATTTTCCCATTCTTCAAATTTTGCAGCTGTTTTATAATCTTTATTTTTCATTGATATGTCTTTAGCTTTCTGATAACACTCTTTTGCTTCGTTTTTTAGTTTAAGTTCCTCATAAAGAATTCCAAGATTTGCCCAAGATATCGCTTTATCTGGTTCAATCTCTATAGCTTTCTGATATGAAGCTATAGCTTCATCATAACGCTTCATCTCTTTAAGTACATTTCCAAGATTGTTCAAAGCTGCATGATCTTTTGGATTTAATTCAAGAACTTTATGGTAAGTTTCTTCAGCTTTTTTATACAGCGAAAGTTCTTGGTAAGCTAATCCTAAATTGAATTGGATACGTGGATCGTTGGGGTCCAATGATATGACTTTACGAAATGCTTCACTTGCCCCTAAGTAATCCTTAGCCTTCATCAACAAATCTCCAATTTTATTCCAAAGAGTTGCTTCATCCCATGGAAGATAAGAAGACACCATTTTTAGTATTTTTACTAATCTTTTATCGTCATGTAAAACTGTCAGAATAGAGGTGATTTTCTGTAGGTATTTTTGAACAGATTTTCCAGTCATAAGAAGCTCTTCATACATTCCAATAGCTTCATCGATTCGCCCCATTCGTTCATAAACTAAAGCTAAATTCTCAAGTATCTGAGTATTTTCTGGAAATTTAGATACTCCAATTTGTAAGACCTCTAAAGCATTATCAAATCTTTTCTTGGACATCAATCCATCAACGAAACTTAATATGGCTTCAGCTGAAGACATTAATTGTGCTTGTTTAATAAAATATTCATATTCATTTAAGGACTCAATAGTGGAAAATGCTCTCCCCACTAAATTCCAACATTCTAAACACATTGGATCTAATGTTAAAGCAGTTTTCAGAGCTTTTATGGTTTGTTCGTTCTTATGTTGTAATAAGAAACATTCTGCTAGCTCATTCCAATATTCAGGTATATCATTTTTTATCTGAACTGCTTTCTTAAAATATTCTTCAGCTATTAAGTAGTGTTGTCCTTCCATTGCTGCTTTTCCAGTGAAGAAAAGAATGACATGACTATCTGGTTGTTTGACTGCTACGCTTGAGAACAAAATAAAGGCTTCATCTGTATTGCCATTTGCTAAAGCTTCTTGACCATTAACAAAGTCTTTGTTAGCGTAAAGATTACGCAATTCTTGTTCAAAATGCTGACGAAGATCAGATGACATTTGCACTCTTCGACCTAATGAACCTAAAGAAGTGTGTTCTGGATAAGCCGAGGAGATATTAAGAATCCTATAAGCATTAGCTGTAGAATCCTTCTTTTCTTTCTTCGCAGATTCAAGAAAATCAGGGGGAAGATGAAGATAACACTCCATTGCCTTGTTATGCTTTCCTTTAAGAATATATATTGACATCAGATTTGCCCATGCAAAACGATTTTCTGGATTATATTTAGTAAGATAATCATAGATTTCTATGGCAAGATCATATTCTTTTAGCTCAGTAAGAAGATTACCAAGTATGAGAACTTCATTTTCTTTTTCATAAGGGAGGTTTTTTATTTCTTTTTCAATTTTTAACTTAATCTTATCAAAATTATCGGTGAATTCTCTTAGAAATTTATCATTTTTGAATTCGAAAAGACTGTATCCAGTTTCACCTGGAGGATAACTCGCATATATCTTATCAGTAGAATGAACAATATCAGAAGCTATAGTCTCCAATAGAACGGTTGTATTTTCCAACAATTCATCTATATTTCTAATATTTTCTTGAGTCATAGCTTCCCAACCAGACCTTTCCCCAGTTAGAAATTGTTTCTAAATGATTGCTTTTTGATTGTGAGCTAATTGTTAAACTAGCTCTTCTATTTATGTTATATTTAAACATTACTAGCTGTTTATAGCAGTCTAGTCTAAAGCTTTCCATTATTATTATGTGCAAAGTAATTTATAAATTAATGCTATTTACATTAAAAATATTTGTTCTTATTTGTTGAAACTAACTTAGTATTTTTTATGAATCACTTGTTCAAAACAAAGTCTTTTAATTTTACAAACGACTGTATAATCATGTTATTTGAGTTTTTAAATCGTTTAAAGAAGAGACTTCAATTCACTGAACCATTAAATGTTAATTCAGAACCTTTCAATCGTTTTGGAAGATCTTACGAAATATGTCAATGGGCTCCTTCCTCTTTTAATTCTCAAACAACCCGCTGTGTAGCTGTTACTGAACAAGACAGTGAAAAGGAAGGAAATAAAAACTCTGATAAAGTTCGTTTATCGAGATTTGATTTCTATCAAACCACTGAATCACATTACTATGCACCTGTAGCTCTTGGTATTTGGTGTGCTAATTGGGAGATGGGATGTGAATCGCTAGGAATGAAAGGACATTTTGCAGTTCTACCAAATAACGAGAATGATAAAAAAGCTCTATTACCTAAATATGGTGTAAGTTGGATTGTGGAGGATAGAATTTAATCTTCATAAGTACGTAAAATAATTTATCGAATAATCAACATACTCCCTTGACAAAGCTTATATTTCCTAGTAAGAACAAAGCAAAGAGGTTAATGTCTGATCATTTCTTAGATGGGGGAGAAAGTGAGTACTCTTTTTGTCCTAATTGTGGAAAGATTCTTCCTAGAGGAAGTGGTGAACAACAATGTTCTAAGTGTAAAAAAATCTCAAAAGCAATAGCTAAAGAAGGGTCATCTAAATCAATTAAAACTTCTAAGACAATTGATCCACGTGTTAAGGAAGAAAGATCTGGATTGGATAATTGGGAAAGCTTCTTTCCATATTTAACCATTAGACCTCTACAAAAAACAATTATGGAAACCATAACGCAAGATAGTAAAAGAAAAAATCATTTTGTTCTCCAAGCTGCAAATGGTGTAGGTAAAACTATAGCTGTTTTAGCATCTATTCTTCCAATCAGTTTTGCAAAAAATAAAACTATAGTATATTGTTGTCGTACTCATCAACAAATGAGTAGAGTTGTAGAAGAACTAAAGATGATCAAACAACTCAAATCTGTTTCTGGAATTGCACTTAGAGGGAGAAAAGAATTGTGTTTACATCCTATAATCAAGAAATTTGCTGTTGATTCAACTAATGCAGCAGATATATGTAGATATTTGAAAAAAGAAGGAAAGTGTAAATATTTTGCAAATATGGGTAAAAAAGATAAACAAGAAAAGATGAAAGAAACCACTCATAATCAAATACTTGATAGCTCTGAAATTCTAAATATTGGTAAATCATTAGAAATGTGCCCATTTGAAATATCAAAAAGAATGATTTCTAGCTCTAAAGTAATTGCAGCTAGTTATCAATACATCTTCAACCCTAGCATTAGAACTACAATTTTACAAAGCCTTGAAAAGGATTTAGGTGATATAATCTTAATAATTGATGAAGCTCATAATCTACCCTCAACAGCAGTAGATATTAGTAGCAGTACTCTTTCTAATTATTCAATAGATCATGCTCAAAATGAAGCTTTGAAATATAAAACTGGAGAGATTTATGATTTCTTGGAAGCAATGTCTTCAGTTTTACTTGAGGATACCAAGGATTTGAATATCGAAGAAGAAGTGAGTATGAATCCTAGTGATTTTCTTACAAAGGTCGAAAAACGATCTATGCAAAAAATTGATGATAAATTTATTCAAGCTTTAGAGAGATTGGGAGATTTTGTCAAAGAAATTCAAGCTAGTCAAAATAAAGCTCCAATTTCATTTACCTCAGCTGTAGCTAGCTATTTGGAACAATTACTTACAAATAGAGATAAGAAAAACTATGCTTTTTTTCAAACAAAAACTAGAACAAAGAGCGGTGATACTAACTCAAAATTAATATCATTATCCCTTGATCCCAGAACGATAACCAAAGAGATTTTTGACAAATCATATCTAACAGTTTCTCTCTCAGGGACTCTAGATCCATTTGAAGCATATATCTCATTAGTAGGTATCCCTGAATCTCATATAAGAACATTGAATCTGCCTTCTCCTTATGAAAAGGAAAATCATGTAACATTAGTCATAGACAAAATTTCATCAAAAATGGAAGATCGTATTCCTATTACGTTCATAAAAATGGTTGAAGTTATCAGTACTGTTGTAAACTCGACACCTAAAAATACTGGTATTTTTTGTGCAAGTTACTCCATTATGAAAAGTATTCTTGATATTGGTCTTGAAAGAAGTCTTTCAAAACCTTTATTCACAGCACATCAAGGAATGTCTTCTTTAGATAATGACGAACTACTAGAAGATTTCAAAAAACAATCTCGAAAAAAAGGAGCAGCTTTAATTTCCGTTTTAGGAGGAAGATCTTCTGAAGGAAGTGACTACCCGGGGGCAGAAATGCAAAGTGTAATAGTAGTAGGTATACCTTATGCAAAACCCACTCCATCTGTTCAAGCTTCAATCGAATATTTGGGGAGTCAATTTCCAACCAAGGGGAGAGAATTTGGATATAATATCCCAGCATTAACAAGAGCTTCACAAGCAGCTGGGAGACCAATAAGAAGTCTAGAAGATTATGCTGTAATAGTTCTTATGGATTACCGTTTTATCAGGCACTATTATAAAAAACACTTACCTAATTGGCTAAAGGAAAATCTGCATCTAGTTCAAGCTGAAGCAAATATAATCGAAGAAAAGATAAAGAAATTTTATCAATTTCATGAAAACTAAAAAATTTGTTTAGTACTTGAGAAACAATTTTATTCTTTCTTTCTTTTTAAAACATATGAAAGTAATTTTTGAACCAGTTGATAATCAACAATTATTTAGTCAACTTGAACAAATTGCTCAAAGATACAATACTCAAGTTAGAAAACATGATATTGGTGAAGGACACATTATTTTTGTAAAATCACGTATTAAAATAACTGAAAAAATCAGAAATAACAAACATTCGATTCATGTTTGGGGTGCAACTGAAGAAGATATCACTTTTCTAAAACGATTCTGGGGAGATCCGGTACAAGTATTAAAAGAAGGTTTAACACCAGCACAATTTGCTGATGAACTAGCAGATATTCCTTTTGCAGAAAATCTGTCAAAAACTGATTTATTAAAAACACTTGATATTACTGATAGAGAATACAACCAACTTGAGAGATTTATCCAAAGAATGGTTCGAAGATCTAATGTATCACCTGAAATGAAAAAAGCTTCAGAGATATTAGATAAAATAAATTAGAGTTTTATTTTTTGGTGTCGACGATACATATTTATTAAGGGAAAATTTGTATGTATACTCATGCTAAGAAAAAAACATTTTAGTTTAATAGTTATTTTGTCGCTACTTTTACCACTATTTGCTACTTTTAATGGTGTCAATCAAACAACAGCTGTTACTCAAATTCCTAGTAACATAGAAGAAATAGTGACAAATGCTATAACAACACAGACATTTACTGGTACAACAAATATAACTACATTTGTAGGTCCAGATAACGCATATAAGGTTGTTTTAAGCTCAATTAAGAATGCTCAAACTTCATTTTATTTAGAGGTATATACTCTTTCAAGTGAACCTCTTGTTAATGAACTAATTAGAGCCCACAATAGAGGAGTTGATGTCGTAGTCCAACTCTCTGATGACCGAGTAAATAGTTATGAAGATGATTATACTGAGGAAGCAGCATGGAGATTATACGATGCAGGAATAGATGTCTATTGGACAAGTAGTTCCTTTACTTTCACTCATGCTAAATTCTGGATTGTAGACAGTCAACAAACATTTGTTTACTCAGGTAATTGGGCACCATCAAGTATTCCCCAATATGAAGGTGCTAGAACAAACAGAGAGATGGGATTAATTTTCAACGATGCAAGTATTGCTACTTATTATGAGAATGTATTCTTTGACGATGGAGCTATTTCGACAGCTTATACACCAATCCCTCATACTGGTTCTCTTCAAGCTAATGAAACAACAGGTACATACGAACATCCCTTTGATTACTCTACTTTTGTAGAATATGCAGAAGTGACTCCTATTTTTGCTCCAGATAACGCGTATGATCTTCTTTCCAACCTTGTCCAATCAGCAACAACAAGTCTTGATCTTGAACTACAATACATCAAATTTGATTGTGACTTATTGAATGATGTCATAGATGCAGCTCTTAGAGGTGTAGCTGTAAGAGTTCTTATTCCAGAACCAACAGATTCCGGTGAAAATGTAACAGAAGTTTTAATCAATAATGGTGCTCAGGTAAGATTCTTTCTAGGACTTGGCCATAATCATAACAAATATGTCTCTGTTGATGGAGAAACAGTTCAAGTTTCCAGTATCAATTGGTCAAATAACTCTATTGAAAATAATAGAGAATCAGGTGCAATTGTTAAGAATTCTAATATCGCTGCCTACTTTAAAACTGTGTTTGATTATGATTGGGCTAACAGTGAAGTTCCAGTAGGTTATGCAGCACCTGTAGCACTATTATCTCCAAAGACAGGTGGTATTGCTTCTGGTGATTATATATTCCAGGTTTCATTTGCTGTAAACACTTATACAGAAGGAGAATTATCTATTGATGGTTCCTCTGAACATGTTTGGTCAGCTCCTGATGGAGTTGTTAGCACAAGTGTAAATACAAAATCATTTAATGATGGTATTCACACCGTAAAAGTTGTTGGAACACCAACTGTTGGAGATCCGATTGAAGTAGAAACTAAAATTAACATTATTAATGCTAAAGATTGGTACGTGCTTATTACTGAAGTTAGGTATGATGCTATTGTAGAACCAAATGATGAATTCGTAGAAATTTACAACGATTTTGATTTTGCTGTTTATTTAGAAGGATGGCAATTTACTGACAATGAAGGAAAATACAATCTTCCTGTTGATGCACAGATAGCTTCAGAACAGGTTTTAGTGTTCTGTTCTGATAGTGCAGCATTAGATAATGCTATGAATGACCTTGGTATAACCTTTGGTGCTGCTGACTATGGATTGGGAGATATTCAATTAGCAAACTCAGGCGACGAGATTATTCTAAAAGATCCTTCTGGCACAATAAGAGATGGTGTTGCTTGGGGGACAGGTAGCATACCCGGAGTCGTTTCATGGTCCGGTCCTTCTACAGGAGAAGATAAGACTCTCCAACGTGAATATGGTAACGTTGATACTGATAATTGCAACAATGATTTCATCATTGCAGCTCCAACACCTGGAGAAAATCCTGATCTAACACCAGAATTAACACCTTTGATGGTTTTACCTCTCTTAAGTGTTGCAGCTTTAGTTATTGTCTTTTTGAGAAAAAAGAGATAACTTTTTCCTCTTTTTTTATATTTTTATATTGAAAAACCCTTTATTGTATAACATGAACCTCGCTAATCAAGTTGTTTATTTCTCAGATAGAGAACAAACATTTGAATCCATGATACTCTATATGGACTTAGATGCCTTTTTTGCATCAGTTGAAATAAGAGAGAATCCGAAATTAGCGGGAAAACCTTTAGTTGTAGGTGGAAATCCTAAAACAAAGCGAGGAGTCGTTAGTACTTGTTCATATGAAGCTAGAGAGTTTGGAATTCATTCAGGAATGCCAATTAATCAAGCGTTGAAACTATGTCCACATTTAACCATGGTAAGAGGTTCATACAATCTTTATGGAGAAGTATCAAAACGCATAATGAAAATTCTAGAGCATTATTCTCCAATTATGAAAATAGCAGGTAATGATGAAGCTTATTTGGATTTAACCAATGTTGTTGCAGATTATGATGAAGCAAAAAAATTAGCAATGGAGTTAAAAGACGATATTTATGCTAGTGAAGGTTTAACTTGTTCCATAGGTGTTGCTCCTAATAGAATTTTAGCAAAAATTGCGTCAGATTCAGATAAACCTGATGGATTAGTTGTTGTAAAACCTCTAGAAATTGCTGAATTTCTTGCTCCCTTAAAAATATCTATTATTCCTGGAGTTGGTAAAAAAAGTTCTGAGATTTTTGCTAAAGAGAACATCAAATTGTGCAGAGATCTTGCTGTAATTCCACATCAACTTGCTTATCAAAAATTCGGTAAATATGGACTTAAGACTTGGAAGTTGGTAAACGGATATAATACTGAAAACACTGAAGAAAAATTTGTGAAACATGAACGAAAGTCAATCAGTGAAGAACGTACATTTTTTGAGAGATATAGTTCTTGGGAAGAAATTTGGCATAAAATTGACTCTTCAATTGATACCATAATAACAAGACTTACAATGAAAAATATGAGTTTTAAAACAATTACTCTAAAAATCCGTTTCAAGAATTTTGAGACTTATACTCGAGCACATTCTCTTACCAGTTATAATACAGCTCCTAAACATGTTAGAATTGTGGTTAAAAAACTTCTTGAGGAATTTGAAAATATGAAACCTGAGGATATCAGATTAGTAGGTGTGAAAATCTCTAATTTAAGAAAAATAGATGACAACCAAAAAACTTTATCACAATTTTTTAATAAGATGGATTAGTTGGTAATTGAGAAAGGAGCTCGTAATGTCTAGCGAAATTCCCGATTGGTTTGTATTAAAAGATCCAGGAGACATTACAGTAGATGCTACTAGTTGGAATCGTTATGCGAATGCCAGATTACAACGCTTAATTGACGAAGATGTATGGAGTATTTCTAAACCTTCATGGATGAATGATGAAGAATGGTATCAAACCAAAGTAGAAGAAATTGGTGGTCATATATTATTAAGATTAGCAGTTTCTAAAGATCCTAGGTTAACTTCATGGTTGGTTGAAGTAGAAGGAGATCTCTTTGAATTCCGTTTTATGAGCAGTCCGAGTTTTGAACAAAAGGTCTGTGTGTTAAAGGAGCTCTATGATGAAGAAAATGTAAAAACTATAGAAGAGCTTGATCAGTTGTTTAAAATAAATTTATATCGACTTTTCAATTTGGCAGATGTTCCAGTTAAAACTAAAAGACAACCAAAGAGTAAATATGGAACTCTTATCAAAGATCTAGATCGCAGGATTGCAGTCAAATTTTATAAAATTCCTTCTGTAGTTTCAGCAAAAAAAGTTTTACTTTACAAAGGTTGGGGTATTGTAAGATTAGCTGATATTAGGTTGGCTGTTAAAAGAGAATTCGAGCGACAATTAAAAATAGTGATAGAAAAATCAAAGAAGATTGTAGAGTCAAATAAAAATCTTGATGATACTATCAAGCCTATAAGAGACAAAATTACCGAAATAGCTAGACAAACCAAATTAACAAGTGATTTATCAAGCTTAGGAATTGGAGAAGGAGAAGATATTTTCTCTAAACCAGAACTATTTCCTCCTTGTATTTTGGAACTAATCAGTATATTGAAATCCAGAGGTCACTTATCTCACATTGAAAATTGGCAACTTGGCACATTCCTTAAGAAAGCTGGAATGTCTATTGAAGACCAGCAAAGATTTTGGTATAATAATTCAGTAGATAATGTTGGGGTGTCATTTGAAGAATTTGTACGAAGAGTAGGTTATCAAATAAAACACATTTACGGAGAAGTTGGAGGTGGTATAGATTACAGTCCTCCTAGTTGTAAAACCTGTATAAATGGATACTTTTGTTATTGGGCTCATAAAAAACTTGAAGATATTTCTGATGACATCAGAATAAGAATGAGAGATAGGAATCAAGAGGTGGTTGAGAGAACAATTGAAGACATCTCTAAACTAATTATTAATCAACGTTTTCAAGCTGCATGTGGAAGATATTTTACACTCTTAACTGGTTGGAAAAAAGAAAGTATCTCACACATGTTAAGTTACACTACTCAAGCTTACAGATGGTATTCATCTAGAAAGCAGAAGAAGGAAGCGCAGGAGGAGAAAAAAGATGAGTAGAGAACTTACTGATGAGATTCTATCAAGATATTATGATGAAAAATTTCCTATGGATTACTTCATGTCTTTCATCGGTTTATCAAATTTTCAGAATAGGGAATTTGGTTTTGTTGTAGGGGAAAATAGATTTGTGAGGAATATATCTTTCTCCAACACAGGAGAATTAAAGAATTTTATGGTTCAAAATAGTGTAAGACATGCTTATGTTGGAGCTGTTTATGATAAACCTCCATCAAAAAATAATCCAATTCAGAAAATCAAATGGCAATCGAGAGAATTTATCTATGATATAGATATTGATGAATATGATTTGGTTCGAACTTGTGGTTGCCATGGAGATGTCTATTGTAAAGATTGCTGGTCTCTTGTTCAAGAAGCAGCTCTTTTTATTGATGAAACTATGAAAGAGGATTTTGGTTTTAAAGAAGTTATTTGGTTTTTCTCTGGGAGAAGAGGAGTCCATGGTTGGGTAATGGATAAAATAACAAAAGATTTTGATCAATCTCAACGCGTAGCAATTCTTAATTATCTCACGTTCATCCATGACGAGAAACGAACACAATCCATAGAAGAAATCCCAAATGAAGCAAAACCACTTAGGAATAGAATCTATGCATTAGTTGCAAAAGCTTTTTTGGATAGAGCTACACCTGACAATCTCAAAGAAATAGGTATGTCAGCTAGAAAAGCAAATGAGATTGTAAGTAGGATAAAGACTATTGAAAACTTCGATCATAATCAATACAATATTTTAATTCCTAATGATACTGTCATCAGAAATAAACTCTCGGAAGAATTCATTTTAAGAAGATATCCTAGAATTGATAGAAAAGTTACAATGGATACAAGAAGAGTAAGTAGGATGCCCTATTCAATTCATGGTAAAACGGGACAAATAGCTATAGAAATTAAAAACATAGAAAAATTTTACCCTGATTCAGCACCTACAGTATGGGATACGATGATATAAAAAGTTGTAGGGTTAAAAATCAGCGTATAAGAACGGTGCTTTTTTGGGAAAAAGTGTTTCAAATTTCTCTTTTGCTTCTGAAGATAATTTTCCCCAACCTTTGAATTCAAAATCATCAAGATTATAACATCCATAAACAATAGCTGACAATCCTTGAATAGTTAATTCGCAATCAAATTGTTCTGCCTCTGTAACCTTCAGAACACCACCTTCACTTTTTAGATTGAAAGTTCTATTATTCCAATCACAATATTCATCCACAATTTTTACAGAGATATTACCAGAACCAACATTTAATCCATTCATTTTTTCAACTTGTATAATTCGACCCATACATGAAGGAACCCATTCTCTGTTTATTATTTTCCCTTTCTCTCCCCAGAATGTGTCGTTTACCCATGTTTCTGGATGTTCATTAGGTTTTATATTCATCAAGTGTATTTCATGTACTTGATCTGCATGAATTGCAAGGAATTGTAATAATAGATACTTTCCTAAAGAATTACTATAAAAGAAGTCTCTAACTTTGATTTCCTTCCAGAAACCAGTGATACGAAAAGTCATTACACCAATTACATTGTTATCAGATTTAGCAACAGCAACCCATTCTCTTGCAGTTTCTTTATATCTTATAATCTCTGTTGTATGTTTTATCCCCATACCATGGATAGAATTTTGGAGCTCTTTGATATATTTCTCAAATAATTCAAAACCTTCATCAAAAGTATATCGTTCAACAGTACCAGGTAATTCTTTATCGAGAAGTCCAGTAATTTGCTTAGGAGAGAATATGGCTGTTCTAATCTGTGGAAAGCTAATATATCCAAATTTCTCGTAATATGATTCTTTGAAAGGCCAAAGAGTCGAAAATACATAGTTTTTTTCCTTCATGTGTTCAAATGATTTTATCATAAGTTTCTTAGAATATCCTTTTCTTCTTGCTTCTGGTTCTGTAGCAACGTTCTGAAGTCCACACATAGCCTTTATTACTCCACGGACATTCTGAGGTATTGGTTTGCAGATAATAGCTGAAACTGGTTTTCCATTTTCATATAATATAAATGATGTATCATCTTTGAAGTACGATTTCAACTTCGTAAGACTCTCAACATCACCAGGAGTAGGGTAAAATGCGTAGAAAGCCATCTTAATTGCTTCATCATTTTGACCATCGGTCTCTTTGATTTCGATTTTGTCCATAAGAGCATTCAGAATTGAACTCTTAAAAGATTATTGCAAAGGAATTAGTTTTGGTTGAACAGATTTTTATATTTTATAGTTTCATTTGCTTTTAGAATTATTATGTCAATTTCCAAAGACGAGCTTGAGAAGAACTTCAAAAAAGAGAATTATGAAGTAGAACTTTTCAAAGAAAGAGGCTATATTCGAAAACAATGTCCTATCTGTAAACACAACTTTTGGACATTAGTACCTGATTCAGAAACTTGTGGTGATACTCGTTGTTCTGGAGGATACAAGTTCCTAAATAAAAAGGGAAAAAACTTGGATTTTGATCAGACAATTAGAAGTTTAACAAATTTCTTTGTAAAAAATGGGCATACTGCAATAAAGGATTACCCAGTTGTTTCAAGATGGAGAGCTGATATGGATTTTACAATTGCGTCTATAGCAGATTTTCAGCCTTGGGTTTTGGAAGGGGTAATTGATCCCCCTGCAAATCCACTCGTTGTTCCACAAATGTGTATTAGAACTGGTGGAGAATTTTCAGATATTGATAATATAGGTAAAACAGCTCGTCACTTAACCAGTTTTGTTATGTTTGGACAACATGCATTTAATTCTCCAACTCTTACAACTGGTTATTGGATGGATAGATGCATAGAATTGAACTTCAAATATTTAACTGAAGAACTAGATCTTAAACCAGTAGATATTAACTATGTAGAAGGTATATGGTCAGGGGGAGGTAATTTCGGGCCGAATCTTGAAGCTATGGCATTTGGTACAGAATTAGTTAATAACGTATTCATTGCTTATGGATTTACGAATGGTAAAGTAAAGAAACTAGATATGCAAGTGATAGATGTAGGTTGGGGTTTAGAACGTACATCTTGGTTTAGCCAAGGAACACCTACTATCTATGATGCAATATTTCCCAAAGCAATAGATTATCTAAAAAAAGAAAATGATTATACTATCGAACAAAGTTTACTTCTAGAATATAGCAGACTTTCAGGTTTACTAGCAGTTGAAGAAGTAAAAGATTTGAAAGATGAAAGAATAAGTCTTGCCAAGAAACTTGGAATGTCATATGACGAGATGATTGAAAAGATAGGACCACTTGAATCAATGTATGCAATAGCTGATCATGCAAGAACTCTATCCATGACAATTGCTGATGGCGCAATCCCTTCGAATGTTGGAGGAGGATATAATCTGCGAGTCCTTCTACGTAGAATCATTGCTCTTAAGGAATTATTTAAACTGCAATTTTCACTTTCTGAATTATTTGATTTGCAGATTAATCACTTATCTGTATCTTATCCTAGAGTCGGTGAGCATCGAAATCAAATCCACAAAATAATTGATCTTGAAGTAAAAAGATATGAAGAAACAAAAATTTCTGGAAGAAGAATTGTAAATCAACTCCTTGAAAAGAGTCAGGAAATTGATTTCAATACACTCGTTGATTTGTACCAAAACAATGGGATTAATCCTCTCATGATAAAAGAACTTGCAAAAGAGAAAAAGGTTGAAGTTGAGGTTCCAGATGATTTTTATATAAAATTGGAAGAATACCTCTCTAAACAAATAAAGAAAGAAGAACCTGAAGAATCAAAATTACCTAAAATAGACAAAGACTTAGTTACTATTCCATTATACTATGCTGATGTTTATCAAACTAAATTTACTGCAAAAGTTTTAGATGTAGTAGATGACTATAATCTAATCTTAGATCAAACTCTCTTTTATCCGACTGGAGGAGGACAAATTCATGATACTGGAAAAATTATTTTTAAGGAAAAAGAATATACTGTTATTGATGTTTTTCGTGTTGGATCGACGATAGTTCATAGACTGAAAGAAAAATGCGATTTACCTATAGGAACAGAGATTAAGGGTGAAATTGATGGTAAAAGAAGATTAGCGATTATGCGCCATCATACAGCTGTTCATGTTGTAAATAACGCTGCAAAGAAGGTTCTTGGAGATCACATTTGGCAAGCAGGAGCAGACAAAACACCAGAAAAAGCTCGTTTAGATGTTACTCATTTTCAAGCAATTTCCTTTGAAGAACTTCAGAAAATTGAAAAATTAGCTAATAAGGTTGTCTTTGAGAATCGAAAAATTGAGAAGGAAGATCGTGAAAGAGATGAAGCTGAGAAGGATTATGGTTTTCAAATCTACCAAGGAGGAGTAGTGCCTGGAAAGATCCTTCATATAGTTACAGTTGATTCATGGGACACAGAAGCATGTGGTGGAACTCATCTTGATAACACTGGAGATATAGGAATCATAAAACTTATTGGAAGTGAAAGAATACAAGATGGAATTGTCAGGTTAGAAATTCTAGCTGGAGAACCTGCACTTAACTATATTCAAAATCAAGAGAAGATTCTAAAGGAATCTGCACAAATTTTAAGTGTAGAACCAAAGATACTACCTAAAACAATTAGAAGATTTTTCAATGAATGGAAAGAACAAAAGAAGACAATAGAATCACTGAATAAAAAGATTGCAAGAATCCAATATTCTTCAAAAAAAGTGGAAACTAAGAAAATAAAATCAACAGATGTTATTGTAAAAAAAATATCTGGTAATCAGAAAGAACTAATAGTACAAGCATCAACAGCTGTTCAAAATTTTGATGATGGGATTTGTATTCTTATTTCATCTGAAGATGATAAAATAACAATTGTGGGGTGTAAAAGCAAGCAATCAAGAGCAGATATTGTTAATATTGTAAAGGAACTATCTCTTATTGTGGGAGGTTCTGGTGGAGGAAAAGGGGATTTGGCATTAGGTGGAGGACCTAATATCAAAAAAATAGATGATGTAATGTCACAAGTTTATTCCATAATAGAATCAAATATAGGATGAGTACAAGTCTGATTACACACTAGTACCTACACATTTTATTTTTCCACATTTTTCCTTTTCAACGTTGATTGAGATAATGAACGAATCTCTATTGGTAC
>CAZJUB010000007.1:39013-56145 GCA_964549075.1 uncultured archaeon
GGTATTTTGTGAAAACTTTCTCCTAATACCCAATATTTACACCTATTAACCTAGTTGTAGACTATTCTTAAAAGCAGATTAATACAGCAATAACATTAGGGTAATACTACATACCGTTAATAATGAAAAAATTGATCGTAAAATAAAATAAAAAGAGTTTTTGATTTTGTTAAATTGCTAGAATTTCCATGGATCTCTAACATATACTGGAGCGCTAGCAGCACCTCTTTTGACTATAACATTAGCTAACTCTAAAGAATCAACTATTTCTCTAAATCTATTTCTTAATGTTACTGGTGTTGTTTTTGCAACCTTAGCAACTTGTTGTTGTGTTCTTCTCTCTCCAGTTCTAATACCGGCAATATAAATTGCAGCTGCTGCAACACTTAAGGGATTTTTACCCATGTCCAATCTTCTAGATTTACTTTCTTCAAGAATTTTGAGTGCTTCGTTTTGTGTTGCTGTTGTTAGTTCAAGCTCACTGCATAATTTTGCTAATAAAACTGCTGGATCAATTGGTGTTGGTTTAATATTCAATTCTTGAACATATAATCTGAAGCATCTCGCAATAACTTTCCTGTCAGCTTTAATGTGTTTTTCAATATCCTTCAAAGTTGTTGGATTGTTGTATTGCCTTGCAGCGATATAAATAGCTGCTGCGACCATCGATTCGATGCTTCTTCCCCTAATTAAATCAGCTTTCAAAGCTTTTCTATAAGTAGTAGCAGATGCTTCAGCTATTTCTTCACTTAACTCAAGCTGACTTACAATCCTTCTTAATTCGCGTAATGCAATTCTCAGATTTCTGATTTGAGATCTTGAATCTCTTCTGTTCAACCATCGTAATCTTCGCATTTTTGCCATTACATTTGGATCCAATTTCTTGCCAAAAATATCTATGTTACCAAAACTAATCTGAGATGAAACACCATAATCAGATTTCAATGCAGATACAGGAGCACCTGTTCTACTTCTATTGGCTTTCTCCTCCCCAGTAAAAGCTCTCCATTCGGGAGAGGTATCAATTAATTTAGAGACCACTAATCCACAGTTGCTACAAATAGATTCACCACGAGTATAATCATTAATTATCTCACTGGAATTACAATTGGGACAGCGTTCTTCACTCACACTACTCACTCTATCATTTGATACACATGAGCTTATATAAAGCTAACTAAATAAAATACGACAGAGGGCGTCTAATCCCAAAATTTGATATATAAGAAAACTTTTGTTTAATAAAACGATTTGTTTATATATTGTTTATCTGATAAGGTTATTTCAGTTTAATGCAAGTAAAATAATAGTAGAAATAGTAATGATTAACTATTTCTTTTTATTTTTTTGTTTCTTACAACATAACCTATCAACATTACTGAAAAGATTGCTGATATAATCGCATAAGGAGTTGGTGTTATAGTTGTTTTTTCAGGTAGAACTACAGTATAAGTTATTGTAACATTTATTTGATTTCCTGCTTTGTCTTCAGCCATGACTGTAATAACATAAGTTCCACTTTCCATGTAATTGTGATAAACAAAAGTATCTCCTGTAGCGTTTTGAACTGTTCCATCATCCCAGAAGACCCACACTCTAAATATACCAGTATAGTCGTCAGTATAATCCAAATAGAGTTCAACATATCCATCAGTAATGTCAGTGTTATTGTTGGTGTGTTTGAAAATAGTTAAAGTTGGGGGATTAAAATCTAAATAAATTAGAACACTAACTGAATTGTTGACTAATATAGGTGCTTGTGTTTCACGAATGATATTAACAGTAACATTCAAAGTCGCATTGTATTCAACAGTAGTTTCTGGATAGACATGATAGGTTATATTATCTGCACCATCACCAAGAGTCTCAATCGGTGAGCCATCATCAAAGTCAAGAGTTGCTTCAACTATCTCACCCCTAGCTATTTCAGCAGTATACCAGAAAGTAATATTATTACGGTTTAAGTAGGATTTATTAATTGGATAAAGAGATAGCGTTGGTTTAGAATCTTGAATTATGACCTTATGCATCAGTCCAAGTGTTTCATTATAGAGTTCTCCGTAATAGATATTATAAGCTTCATAACATAGGACATTTCCAGCTGATAAACTACCAATAGACACAAGATATTCCCTTACTGTGTCATTGTAGCCAAATACATTTTCTTCAGAATAAGTTTGGTTTAGTATCCCTTCGATTTCTGTCCAAGGTATTATTCGAGTATCATTATATGAACTCTCTTGAACATAGTAGTTGATACCAAAAGTTTCTGATTCTGTTGTATTAAATGTTGTAATGTTGAATCTGATATTATCTACATCGGTAAGAGTATCGCCTAAAGTTATTTGGGAGTAGAAATCATAACCATTGTAGATAGCTCTAATTCCTAGTAGGTTAGAATGAAGCTGATTTTGAGATCCCCACGAATCCCAGCCATAAGAATTGTTTGCGCAGAAATAAAGTGTTCTTACAGAAAAATCAATTGTTGCATTAAATTCAACATAAGTTTCAGATTCAGCAGAAAAATTCATTTGAATAACGCTAAGTGAACCATCAAAAACATTCACTGAGGCATTCGTTATTATATCTCTATAGACAGATGTAACTAAAGTAACAATATCTGTCGGACTTCCGCCATATACTCTATAAGATACGACTATAGGTTTAGTTGTATCATTTGCAGATGCTCTATATATGCCATTGGCACCGGTAGTTGCAACATTATCAATATCACTGAACTCTGGTGGAGTTCCATCTTCATTTACATATAGATAATGCCATGCATCAAGATGATTAAAAACAGCCAAGTCTTCAAAAGTTCCATTAGAGAGATTATTTACCCAAGCATACCCTCTAAATTGTGTTAAATTTGTAAGGGTGAAAGTACCCTCATAATAGGTTAGTTCCTTAAGATTATATGAAAAATTGAGCGCTGATCCACCTGTTGGAGTAATATTTAGACCCGATCCTGAGCCATAAATGTTAACTCCATCCACTCCTGCATAACGACCAACAGAGTATTTTACAACTATTTCTGTTCCTTCATTAAAATTAATAATTGTGTTTTCTTCGTTTCCATCTGCAGTCAAACTTACAAGAACAGGTTTAGTTGGATCTGTTGCAGCAGTTACTTTGTTATTGTTCCATTGTCCAAATCCTATTGTGATTGTAACAAGAAGAATAAGTATTAATGAATGTAATTTTTTGTTTTTCATATATCTTCACTTGAGTGTTGCTTGGTAGTGGTATTTAAAACTATTTTTAAGCTTTATTTCTAATGATTTTTTGATTCTGCTAGATTCAAATTAAGTTTTATAGGTTAAGGGGTCGAATACTACAAATACAACTGAACAACCGTAGTTCTTCTGAACTTTTAAAGAAGAACTGAAAGTTTCATACCCATTTGTTCCCCAAGATTCATCTACAGTTGCTTGTCTTTCTTGTATCATTTCCATAAGACCAGCTATTGCTTCATGCTCTACTTTACTATGATCATTACCCGTTCTTTCATATGCAAGAAAGCATTTAAGTTCTTCACCATCTACTAAAGAAGTTATTCTTGCCAATGAGATACTACTACAAAGAGTATCTCCTTTTTTTCCTAACTTCAATGCTCTAACAACATAAATAACCTCACTAAATGGAACTATTTTGTGACCATTTTTAATTGGAACAAAAGTTATTCCTTTATCTTTGTGTATTTCTGGAAAAATCTGCTCTATAGGAGGAATAGATGAGACAATCACATGATTTTGATAACCTAAACCACAGTTCATGTAAGCTTTATCCATTGCCACAAGTTCTGAGACATCAGATTCTCCGATACCAGAAGTAATCCAAAATCTTGTAGGGACACCCATAATCGTCGTGCAACATCAGTTTTTATCTTTAAATAATTGTCGGAATGGTTTGAAATCAGCTATTGTCATCGACTTTTGAAAAACTATTTAAATTGAATAAAATCCTATTTATTACCAAAATATCTTTGTTGAGCTTAATGATGGATATTAAAGAATTTTTTCAAAAAAACGATATTGAATTTATTCAATTTCAGTTTACAACTTTATTTGGGGAATTTAAATCCGTAGAATTTCCAGTAGTAATTTGGGACAAAATGAAAGATGGAACAGGAGTAGATGGGTCATCACTTGGATTTTTATCAACTGAACAAAGTGATATGAAAATTGTTCCGGATTTGAAAACTATTGCAATACTACCATGGGAACCTCGAGTTGCTAGATTTATATGTGACATATATGATGATAATGATGTACCGCACTCAACTGATCCTAGAAACATTCTCAAAAAAGTGATAAGACAAGCAAATGAATTGGGTTTTGAATATAAAACTAGACCAGAACTTGAATGGTATTTTTTGGATTATGATCTTGAGCCTTTTGAAGAAGGTCAATATATGGATACTCTTCCTTTTGACGAACTTGGATTTTTAAGAAGAGATATAGCAAACGACATGCTAGCAATGGGTGTTCAAGTCAAGACTATACATCATGAAGTAGGAAATGCACAACAAGAGATTGAGTTGATGGTTCTTGATGCACTAGTCCAAGCAGATAATACTCAAACAGCAAAATTAATAGTAAAAGCAGAATCTCTTTTCAATGATCTTATTGGAACTTTTATGCCTAAACCTTTTCCTGAATTAGCAGGAAATGGTTTTCACATACACCAATATCTCACTAAGAATGGAGAAAATATTTTTGCTGATAAAGAGAAAGGAATAAGTGATACTCTCCGTTATTTTGTTGGTGGGATTCTGCAACATGTTGATGCGATGACTGCAATATTTAATCCTACAACTAATTCTTACAAGAGATTAGTTCCTGGACATGAAGCTCCCGTACATAAATCTTGGGGGATAGCAAATAGAACAGCGTTAATTAGGGTTCCTGGGTATGAAAAAAGTGCTAGAATCGAATTTCGAGCTACAGATGCAGCGGCAAACATCTATCTAGCTTCAGCATTACTTCTTGCAGCTGGTCTAGAGGGAATAAAGAACGAAATTGAGCCTATAGAACCAACAACAAAAAATATCGAAGAATTAACAACAGCTGAAAAGGAAAAGATGGGCATTAAAAATTTGCCAAGTAACCTTTCTGAATCTCTTGATGCTCTAGAGAAAAGTGCATTCATAAAAGAAGTTTTAGGAAAAGAATTAGTAGAGATTTTCCTCAAAGTCAAACGAAATGAATGTAAGGAATTCGAAGCAGCTAAAGAAGAAGGAGAGGATTCAGAATGGGAATGGGAATATATTAAATACCTTGAAAGAGTTTAGCTTATATTAAGCTATTTTTTTCTTTTAATAATATTATAAAATTAATTTTTTCACTAGAGATAAGAAACCCTTTATAAGTTACGAAAACCTATATTTGATAGTTGCACGGGTGAAGGCAGTGAGTTTTGAAAGGGAAGATGTCTATAATTTAGATTTTCAAGAACTAGAACTTCCAAGTGTAGCTTTAAGCAAAAGTAAAAAAACTCAGATTTTAACTCATATTTACTTATATAGAGCAATAGATATTCCCTCTTTTGCTAGCACGCATAAAATTCAAGAAGATTTAATTAAGGAGTATATTCGACTTCTGATTCAAGCTTTAATTATTAGAGGATCTTATAGAAAAGAGAGATTCATTCTTGCTTCTATCTATAGATATCCATCAATTTATCCCGGTAGATTGAATAATCAAAGAAAATCTATTTTGGGAATAATAGCTCAGACTAAAAAAGTAGACATAAATGAAATATCAAAAATTATTAGGAAACCTAAAAATGAAATAATTGAAAATCTTTCTTTTCTTATAAGTAGAGGACTTTTGATAGGTGCTCTAAAGGATAATGAATTCATAGCAAGTTATGTTTGGAAACCTACAGAGAAAGTGAAGATTGATACTACTGATACTTTCTTAGTTGGAACTTGTATGATTTTGCGAAATGCTGATTTGTCTAGAATTGTGAAATTAACCGGGATTTCTGAAGAGCACGTACTAGAAAGACTTACAGCATTAATGTTCCATAGAAAACTTGAAGCTAGATTTACGGTATCTAAAAGTTTACTAGGGTCTGATCAGATAATAATAAACATTGAAAAATATCTGATCGCTCCGCGTATATTACCAGTTAGTGCTTTAACAGGAGATGAAAAAGATATAGTAGGTTTTTCTCTCATAAAAAAAGAAGTGAGTATAAAAGAATTATCGACTTATATCGATAAAGATTTTCATGAAGTATTAAAAATTCTATCACTACTAACTGCTAGAGGAACCTTTCAATTCATATTTAATGAGAAAAATAAAATTATCCCTATAGTTTTTCCTGATTTAAAACCTACTGAGACCATAGAAGAAATGGCAACATTATCTTTGTTCAATTATGAAGCTCTATTTGGATTACTCTCGACCACAAATAAAATTTCTTTAAGAAAACTTTCTATATTAATGAATAGATCAGCTGAAGAAGTTCTAGATGGAATTATTACTTTATTTCTTGAGGGATTTGTTTCATGTACATTAAGAGGAACCACTATCATTATTGATAGTCTAAGGAGATATTCACGGGCTCAAGAAGGTACATTAGAAAGGTGGGAAAAGATAGTCTTGGGGATGGTTATAGCAAAAACGAATATTACTACCAAAGATATAGCTGAATCTTTAGGAATAGACAAATATGGTGCTAAAGAAAAAATGTATGGATTTTATGGCAAAGGATTGATAAAAGGAACAATATCAAACAATAGTTTAGAACCAGAAGAAATCCCAATTTTCCCTCCTCTAGTTCAACTAGATGACTTACCGATATATTACCAAGAGATTTTTGGATATATTATTGCTAACACCAGAGTGTCACTCAGAAATATCTCCAAATATTGGGAAAAATCCTTTATTGCAACTAAAAATATCATTTATGAATTAGTGGGATCTGGAATACTGAATGTCTCAATGAACAGAGTTTATGTTTACTTAAAATCACATCAAAAATATTTACCAAGTCTTGAGCTAAGAGAACTTGGTGAGATATATATTAAGGTGGTAAACGAGATTGAGAAGTCAAGAAGAAAACGGGTTAAACTTACCCATATTGCAGATAAAGCAAAAATACCGCCTATAGATGTCTTCAAACTGATATGCCAATTAATTGCTCAAGGATTCTATACTGGAACATTGACAACTTCCTACTTCGAAATAACAGGAAAACTCACACTACCTTCAAGAAAGAATTTGTGTTTGAATTGTGGGCATGAACTTAAATCAGCATATGAACCTTGCAGTAATTGTCAACAACTACCTCCAAAATGCTCAGTATGTCAAGGACTAGTTAAACGCGGAGATATGATAATTGAATGTCCTTCATGCAGTAATTTAGCTCATGAAGAACACATGAATCAATGGTTAAGAATTAAACAGGAATGTCCAATATGTAAAACCAAAGTAAGCAAGAGGACATTGAAGAAATATCAAGCATAAATGTGATTATGATGGAGTTAAAAGATATTCAAAATGAATTTCACGATTTTTTAAAAGAGAGAAATTGGTTAGAATTTTCAGCTGGCGATGTTCTTCTTCACCTATATGAGGAACTTGGAGAGATTGGAGATCACTTGCTTTTCAAATCAAGATACAAAACTGAAAATGGTCATAACAAACCTAAGGAAGCGGATCTACCAAGAGAATTTGCTCAAGCATTTTCACTTTTTCTTCAATTATGTATTTATTTGGATATAGATTTAGAAAAAGCTTGGCATGAAGAGATTTCTAAAATGAAAAAGCGATTTCCTATCGATACACAAAAATAAGGTTAAATCTATAACAGAATAGATGATTTCTTCTAAAAGAGATACAAAGCAAGCTAAATCAAAAACCAAGACTATAATAGCAGTATCAAATGTATCTAAAAATTATCAAATGGGAGAGGTAGAAGTACAAGCTCTCAACTCAGTCTCGTTAGAAGTCTTAAAAGGGCAAATTGTTTCTATAGTTGGACCTTCTGGAAGTGGTAAAACAACATTATTGAATCTCATAGGTGCACTTGATTATGTAGATTCTGGAATCATAAAAATCAATGGAAAGAGACTTGATTCAATGTCTGATAAAGAATTAAGTCTATTACGAAGAGATACTATAGGTTACGTTTTTCAAAATTTTAATTTACTTGAAGAGATTAATGCCGAAAGAAATATTGAGATGCCTTTAATTTTAGCGAACAAGAAAAAAGAAGAAAGAATGAAAAGAGTTGAGGATCTGCTAAAAAATGTGAACTTAGTTGATAGAAGGAATCACAAGCCAGATCAGCTTTCGGGAGGAGAACAACAGAGAGTCGCTATCGCTAGATCTTTGGCTAATAATCCCCAAATCATTCTAGCTGATGAACCTACTGGAAATCTAGACTCTCATACTGGAGAAAAAATTCTAAAATTATTGATTGATTTGAGTAAAAGCAATAACAAAACACTCATTTATGTAACACATGATACAAATCTAGCTTCACTAGCCCAAAGACAACTTTTAATGAGTGATGGTCAAATTACCAAAGATCTAACTAGATAGGATTCAACTGTTTTTCTAATGAATCTTTAGGTTTGGATCAGCTTTTAAAAAGCCATAAAATTTAATTTTCTAAATCTTGAAGTGCAATTTTCGCCTGATCGAGAATCTTTAAACTCTATTAATCTCTTTATTGCATAGAACCTATTTCTATCTTTTTTAGAATGTTCTAAACTATAGAGAGCTTTGTGAAACCATTCCTCGTCTCTCTTGTCTATATTTTTCCCACTTCTCAAAAAATGATTAACAATATTTAACCTTTATGAGTTCATCTAAACTTTCAATTTAATTATGCAACTTATAATTTAGAAATATTAATATAGCAAGCGAGTCGTAAGAAAAATAGTGATAATATTATGGCTCGCCCAGCTGCATTTATAGGAGGAGCTTTAACAGCTATAGGTATTTTTGGGGTTATTATTTCAATAGTACAATTGACATACGGTTATTGGTGGCTACTTTTTTATCTTGGCATTGGAATCATCGGAGGATTCTCGTTAGGATCAGTATCTGCTTCATTCAGAGAGAAAGAGAAGAATGCTTATTTGACACTTACAGGATTTATGCTTGCAGCATTAATTTTACTAACTGTTTTTCTTGGAATTTGGCAAAGTGACTATGAAGCTTTACAAAGAGCTATACCAGGTTTATGGGTTATCCTTATTTCTGCGTTTTCGGGCTTGATAACCTTTATTGGAGCAACTCTGATGTCAGTTGGAGACAATTTTAAAAGGTAATTTTGTCATTAATACCATCAAAACCTTTTTTTTATATACCACCTTACATTTGTTAAGAACATTAATTATTACAAGAGAACGATGTTTATGACTGACATAAAATTCTTTCATCTAGGACAGTTTTTCAGCCTAAGAGCTCTAATTACTACAATTATAGGAGTAGGATTAATTGCTGTTACTGAATTTGTTCTTCCGTGGCGAGAACTACTATATATTGAAGCACTGCAACAATGGATTTCTCCTGCAACAATAGTTTTCACTCTTGCTGTTATTATGATAGCTTCAGCTGTTGCAAAGAATATTGTTTCATCAATATTTTTGGCCATTGCTGCAATTCTTTCATTCTATAATCCTTATGCAACCGCCTCATTATACGGTAATCTTTTTAATGCTGGCTATATCGCCATTAGTGTTATCTACGGTTTTACAGCACTACTATCTGGTATTTTTGCTTCTGTACAGATGACCGGTAGAACTGCATTATTGTGGATAGGGATAATTTATGGATTACAAGGATTGATAGGCGCAGGAACAAGCATGTACCTTAGTTTCAATTCAGCTCAACAAGCATACCATGATGCAAATCTAGGAATAGCTTTTGGAGAATCAATTAATGGATTTCCAGTTTATGATACGGTATTCGGAATCTTTTCGATTATCTATATGTTGGTCTTCCTAATAATCTCTAGAAAAAGAGTCTCCACAACAGTTACAACAAACAAACATGCAATTATCGGACAAATTCTGATATTCTTAAGCATTGTCGCTGGATTACTTTTCATGGTCTTCGCTGGATTCAGATACACTCAAAATGATGCGATTGCAATCTATGGACAAACAAATGTTGAATTTATGAATATGATATTCTCAAAAGTACCAGGTGGTGAATTCACCTTTACTAAATACTTGAACATTTTCTATGTCTTGCCAATTGTAGGATTTGCAATTGGTATTGCAATGGGAATAATGGTGTATAAAAGAGCTCAAGGAACAACAGATAAAATGAGATTCAATTTCGAAGGATCATTCTTATGGCTAAATCTAGCTCCATTAGTAGTTTGCTTACTTCTAAGCAACGTGGTTATTTTAGGGATAAACTCTAGCGCTTCTTTCTATCTTAACTTACCTGCAGTTACAGCAATCTTTACAGAATATACTTTTCTGTTACTAATCAATATGCTTGTGGCATACATTATCTTTAGAATAATAGCATTCTTCAAAGCAATATCCAAGAAATGATTTTCATTTCTTTTATTCTATTTTTTAAAAAGCAATAGTCTCTTGTTCGTCTGAAATTTTCTGTTGACTTCTACTGGTTACCTGAGTTAATCTCTCTTTCATTTTTGGATTTAAACCAAATAACAAGGATCTACCTTTTTCTCCGGATACAACAACAACATTCTTGTCTTTTAATCTCTTAAGAAAACTCTTTGTTCCCATGTATTTACTTCTATATTCAGATGATGGTAACTTACCATATAAATGAATAGTAATTTCTTTTGCTGTAGCATCCTTATGCATAAGATATTCGCAAACTTGTCTTTCTCTATAGGGAAAATTATTGAGTGCTTGTTGAATCATAAATTTATCATGGTCTTCAAGTCCATCTTGTACTGTTGATGGTGAAAATAAGTCTAACACTTCAGAAACATCTTCTTCACTTACAGTTTTAGAACCTTTTTTTAGCGTATAAGTATAAGCATTAGAAAGTATAGAAATAAAAATCCAAGGATTTCCTACAGCAGTACTCCATGCACGTTGAATTGCATTCTCAGAAAATACTTCATTTACTCTGAAAGAGGCTTTATTGAGAGCATAACACATTCTTGAGCGAATAAGCTCTTTTGCTTCAACAAGTTTCAAAGCAGGGATTTTTATACGATATGTAAAATCAGACCATCCTTTCTCCATTAATCCTGTTCGACTTAATTGCATATTATTTTCATTTACGGATATGATAGCTGAAAAATTCCCTTTTAATGACTTATGAATTTTAGCAGTGTCACTTGAGATATCACGAAGTTTATCACCTTTAAAATCATCTAACAGTACCACTATGAGAGAATTAGTGTTTTTAACATAGTTTTGTAATTCAAACATATTAAGCTCTTTTGTTGTGAAGAATTTATTCAAAACTTTTTCAGATATCTTTTGAACATATTTAGTAAAAAGATATTCTTTGAAATCTTCGTCATTAAAAAGAATTACATGGATTTTATCAAATTCTGTATATTTCCAGAGAGATTCCTGCATTCCTTCCTTTAGAAGATACATAAGATATGATTTTCCTGATTTTATATCTCCACTAATTGAGTTAATGGAATTTCCTGAACTAACAATCTTAATCAGATTAGCTATTTGGCTGTTTAAGTTTTCAGATGAAACATATAATTCGGGGAGAGGTTCCATAGTCCAGGGGTCTCTTCTAAATTCTTGATTTTGTACATCAAATTCGTCATCTTTGATATATTTAGAAATTTTAAAGACCCGATCTAATAGGTTTTCTGACAAAGTATCCCCAGTTCTAATTGTAAAATTTTCTTTATATACTTTGTTACGTCGGAAAAACGAAATTTAGATTTAAAGCCACTTCTTTCTAATAGACGATAAAAATTATTAAGCTGATTAAATAAAATTTTGATGAAAATAATGTTTCATGTATCATCACCAGCTAGAGTTTGTCTTTATGGAGAACATCAAGATTATCTTAATCTAAGAGTCATACCTGCTGCAATCAATCTGAGATTGAACATCTTATCAGAATTTTCATACCAAGAAAACATTCTAGTAGAAAGTAGAGATTTAAAAAGAAAAACCTCAATTTCAAATACTCTTACGGAATTATATAGTAAAAAAGGAAGCTTAGAATCTTATCTTGAAGCTGGTATGTTAGCATTGAAAAATAACTTCCCAGATTTAGCAATTCCAGCATTAGAAATAATCATCGAAAGTAAAATTCCAATAGCTAGCGGTCTATCTAGTTCAGCTGCACTACTTGTAGCATGGGTAAAAAATCTAAGCGGTTTACTTAAACTTAATTTATCAAAAAAACAAGTAGCTGAGCTTGCATATGATGCTGAACACAATATTCTTGGAGTACCGTGTGGGAGAATGGACCAATATGCTTGTTCTTTTGGAGGCATCATCAGTCTTTCAGGTAGTAATCCTCCAGAAGTAGTTGAATTAAATAAACCTAACATCGACTTAATTGTTGTCGATAGTCAAACTCCAAAGCTCACTAGTGACGTTCATGGGAATAAAGTAAATCGAATTAAAAGAATTATAACAAATTTCGAAAAAGAAACACAGTTAAAATTAACAGAGTTATCCTTAGATATTTTAAAAAACAAACAAAATAGATTAAAAGATGCAGATTTCAAAATTCTTAATGGTGTAATATCTATTAAAGAATATACAGAAGAAGCTGAATCAGAATTAATGAAGGATCAAATGAATCTTGAAAAACTTGGAGAATTGTTAACTAAACAACACAATTCATTAAGGGATAATATACAAGTTTCTTTACCTATACTTGATAAAATTGTTAATGAGAGTTTGACATTTGGTGCTCTTGGTGCAAAATTAACAGGAGCAGGATTAGGAGGATGTGTGGTGATTATGACAAAAGACAATACAAAAAATGTTGCAAAAAAATTAAACCAGAAACTCAAACTCCCTGTTAAAATTGTAGAAATTGATAAAGGAGTATCATTTCAAGAAAAGAATTAGAGTCTAATCAGCAATTTAAGATTACTTCTGCTACTCTAATAGCTTCTAAAGTAGGTTTAACATCATGTGTTCTAACAACATGTGCTCCATTTACAAGAGCAACAATTGTAGCTCCAATAGATCCGAACAACCTTTGGTCAGGTGGAGCATCATTCAATGCTTTACCTATTGATGTTTTCCTACTTATCCCAACATAAATCGGTTTTTGCAGTTTTCTAAATTCTTCTAAATTTTTGATTATTTTATAATCATGTTGAAAATCTCTTGCTTCCCAACTTCCTATTCCAGGATCTATAACAATATTACTGCCTCTAATTCCGGAATCTAAACCGATATCAATACTCTTCCTTAACTCAGACAAGATATCTTCTATTGTATAGACATCTCCAGGTTCATTTTTAGCAGCCATTATTACAGCAGAAGCATCAAAATCAGCTATTATCTTTGCGATATCTCGTTCTTTTTTAAAACCAGAAATATCATTTATAATTTTGATACCCATATTTAATGCACTTTCTGCAACATTTTTTCTTTGAGTATCAACAGAAACCTCAATTTTATCATAGCTACTTAAGATATCTAAACTTACTTTAAGCGCTGAATCCACAATTTCTCGTTCCTGTATTTTATCAATTCGTCCTTCTCCGCCATATATTTGGATGGGTCTAGTTGATTGTGCTCCTATATCTAAACAATCTACTCCTTCTTGAATTATTTCAGTGACTTTCTTTCCTACATCAGTATCTGATATAGCAATTGAACCTTTGAAAAATGATGCTGAAGATAGGTTTACAACACCAACTATTCTTGTAGGAAGTGTATCACCGACTTCTAATGAACCCAAATATCCTTTAATCATTTGAAATCACCTTTTTTCTTAAGAAAGGACCTATGAACATACATTGCTCAGCAGTAATTTGCTTATTTAGGTCTATTTCTTTATCTGATGGTATTCTTCGGATAGGATAATCCCTTATTATAACAAAGGGAATTTGCTCATTTGTTTCACCCATTACAATTTCAGCTGCAGTCGCGAGTTGATCAGCTAAAGCTCGAACAGTAATATGCATTTTTCTGCCAAACAAGTCATCATGCCCTCTTTCATCCAAGAGAGACACAAAACCAAAAGTTGCTAAAGCAGATCCAACAGTTCCAAGTCTCAAAGGAGTTGTTCTTGAATCCGCAATAATTACACCAACATATGAACCTGTTTTTTCCAGAATTTGTTTATGCATTTCTTCAGCTGATTTCTTGCAGTTTTTAGGTAAAAGGATTACTTTTTTTTCCCCTGCATTAGATTGATCAGCTCCAGCATTAGCTAAAAGACCATATTCGTTGATAGTTGTAATGGCACCAGGAACAAATCCTGTAAAGTTACCATGGGATTCTTCAAGAATAATTTGTGCAAATTCAGGATCTATTTTGGCTTTATCAGCTAATTCTATAGCTTTACTTGTAGGATTAACTGATGAGTAAGATAGTATGTTTCCTTCTGCAACTGCTACAACTTTACTAGCAATAACAAGAACATCATCATCCAATAATTTTAGTTCATTTTTTTGTAAGCTTCCTATAAGTATTGAAATCAAATCATCTTTCAGTTCAATTATTTTAGATGAGGGAACGGGTATTATTTGAATCTTAGGCATCAAGTGAGCTTGTTTTTTTCCTTAAAAAAACTCTTCTACCTTTGCTTTTTCAATGCAAATATCATGCTATGAAAACTGCAATTAACCATGAAATTGCAATAATTATTACTGCTATTACATTTAATACTGCATAGAAATTTGTTGTTTCCTCACTATAAATATAATTTATATCTCTAACAATATGATTTAATTTTGTATCAATAGCTTCTAAAGTTTCTTTTCCTTCATTACTAGAAACAAATTGCTCGTTTGAAGAACTTAAAACTTCTACAAAACCATGTAACAACTGTTTATCGCCTTCGAGCATTGCAGAAGGTTTGATTGATTGTATTTTCTGATGAAGGATTTGAACTTCTGCTTGAGACAGTTTCGGTAGTTCCCATTTGATGTCGAATTCTACTAAATTAGCCAAATGAGTAGTTACATCATCGTAATAGATATCAAATGGAATTGCTTTGTAATCTAAATCGTCTATCATTCTAAAAAACTTGATCTCTAAATCTTTCTGATCAAATGTATTGTAATATTTTGAGGGGTCTATTACAAGAGCTACAGCTTGAGAAAAAAGACTCTGATAAGTTCTTTGTGTGCTTTTATCGGTTCCAGACAGAAAACAACCATAAGAAGGATGAGTATGTGCCCATCCAACAATTGTTTCTTTCTTATCTCGCTTCTGAAGTTCTGTAGCAATTTGAACTAAAGCTTCATCATCCAGTACAACATAGGTAGAAGTTTGTTGTTGCTTTCCTGTATCAAAATCAGTTATGACTAAAGTTTTACTATCTTCCTCAACATATCCAAGTAATAATCCTGCAGATTCCTTCGAATGGTCTAAAGAGTCAACTGCAAGAATCTTTGCTAATACATAGGCGGAGATTAGTATCTCTTGGTTAGAGTTAGTCATCTCAATTCTCCTTTTCAATCCACCTTTAAAATACTTTTTGCAGAAGAATCATATAAAATTATTTATTTCTTTACTAATAGGTTGTTCAGTTAGTAAGAGAACAGCTAATTCTTTAAGTAGAAGAATGTCTGAATGATTTAGAGAAACATTTTGGGTAGTTGTTTTGTCTAGAATGTCCATCATTGCCCAGATTGCTATAAAGAAATCAAGTGGATATCCTTTAGGATATAATTCCTCTAAAGGTGTAGAGTTGACTTCTTTTAAATGAACATTATATCCTTGAATGAAATCCTTGATATCATCAATGATTGCGTCTAGTTTTTTTGCAGATCTATATTCTAAGAAAGCTTGTCTTCCAAAAAAAGTTCCTATATCTTCAAAACGGTCAAATGCTCCTTGCATCCAAAAAGTAGGATCTATTAAAGCGATTCCTAGAACTTCATTCTGAGGAGATGTTCTTACCATAAGGTTACTCTGATGAAAATCACCAAAAGCATCACTACCCCCCTTTGAAACTGCTATCATCTCAAGCAAGCGTTTTGATCGATCCATTATTTTCTGTTCTATTTCTTCTCCACCATATACTGAAAGAACTAAACGTCTATAGAGTTCCTCATAAATATCTGTAATTGCTGGTCGAGGCTTTCCTTCATGTATTATTGATAGTACATAGCCTGCCCAGAAGCTTTTATCTCTAATATTATAAGCATCCTCATAGTTAATCCCAGAAACACCTTCATAAGCAATAAAAGTAGGTGATTTTAAACTGACATAAACATATCTTGGTATTTTTACCACTGAACGGGTGGAAAATTTTTTTTCTAAAAATGAGGAATTTTTAATTTCCGTGATTGCCTCAGTAGGACTCTCCATAAATTTAATAGCTAATTTTGTTTTATGTGTGTCATAAAATGAAGTATACATTACATCGATAACATACACATCACCAAATCTTCCTCCGGTTTTTACATATTCGATATCTTGTATTTGTACTTCTAGAACATCTTTTCCTATCTCTCTTCGAGCTTCATCTATAAGGTAATAAGAAAAAGAACTTACCAGCTGTATTAGTAGAGGTTTGAGTGAATCACTCATAGTAGATTATTATGAATTTGAGTTCTTAAATTTTAGTTTAGCAGTAGTGTTATTACGACTCAAGATTTGTAATATTATATTTTCTCAACTCTTGTTCTCTTACAATCCAAAATATTGCTTGATGGAAACTTAAGAAAAGTTAATAAAACATTAAAAGTAGTAAGAATTGAGATTTTAGCTCAATGCCCCTAAAGTGGTTACTACATGAATGAAAAAGAAGATTCAATGGAAATGCTTGATTGGGACAAAAAAAACATAATTCGATTTGCCCAATATCTATACGATTTAGCTAAGGAAAGGGTTCAATTAGATAATGTAATCTCTCCAGAAGCTATTTTAAAAGCACCTATAGAATCTGAGGTAGTAGAGGAAGTTCTAGAAGAACCAGATGTTGAAATCGAAGAAGAGGTTCTAGAAGAACCAGATGTTGAAATCGAAGAAGAGGTTCTAGAAGAACCAGATG
>CAZJUB010000007.1:56245-75156 GCA_964549075.1 uncultured archaeon
TCTGGTTTAGATGAAACTATTGATGCGGTGACAGAAGAGCCATTAGCTGAAGAAGTAATCACAGAAGAGCCATTAGCTGAAGAAGCTGTAATAGAGGAAGTTGTTCCTGAAACTAAAGTGGAAGCCTCGGAAAAGATTGAAGGTCTTGATGAGGAAGCTGTTCAGAGAAGGCAAAATATTATTGAACAAATGCTTGCAGATACTAAGCAACGTGAACAAGAAGAAGGTTTCAAAGTACGAGAATTGGGAGAAACAGCTGGAAGGTCATATTCAGCAGTTGTATTTGGTAATGAATCTACTAAAAATGTCAAGAAATGGAAAAAATGGGAAAAACGACGATTGCGTCAAGTAAGGAAGAAAAAAGAGAAATAATTTAATGTGAATATCACAATAAATTCATATAGTATTATAAATGCTGGTTAGTAGTGATTATAAGAAAACTCACATAACAATGTGAGGAATCAAAAATGAGTGACTTTGACTTGGATTGGAATAAATTTGTAGGATTTAGTTTATTTACATTAGATGAAGATATGGTTTTTGATAAAGTTATTAACACTAAAACAGCTTTTTCTACAGTATTTCAAATCATTGATACAAGTACAAAAACTAGGGAAGAGTTGAAAAAATCACAATCCATCTCCTTAATTAATGAAGTTTTCCGAGTGGATTATCATTTGTACTATAATATCGTACTTGCATGTATGTTTCTTCCTGATACTGAAGAAAATTTAGCTGGACGAATTATTCAAATCATAAAAAATAAGCTTCACGAACAACTTAAAGATTATGGTACTATTGATAAAATGGAACCGAGATCACAGACAGCTTTAATTAAACGATTAGGCAGTTTGATTTCTGAAAGAGCTGCAAGTCAGATCAAATATGACTATTTTCCAGCTAAGAAACCAAAAGTTGTAGAATCTGAGCCAATAACTCCAAAGGTTGAACAGCCTACTTCTACACAAAAAACTGAAACAATCACTTCAGAATCCACATATCCTCCTACACAATCTGAAGCAGTTTCCTCGTACTCTCCAACTACTACAACACAACCTGTAGGTAGTTCAGATTCTGGTGGAGTTGAGGACCTACTTGAGCATATTGGACAAAAGAAAGGTCCACATACAACTTTTATTGAAAATAATAAAAAAGTTGAACTTACTCAGCAACTTCTTGAAGATACAAAACGAACCTCAATAGAACGTGTTCTATCTTCAGTAATAAAGGGATTATCTTCAAAAACTGGTGTTTGTTTTGTTTTCACAGGAGACAAAGGAGCTTTAGAAACTATTACTCATGGTATGTCTGAAAAACATGCAGAATTTGTCTTAGGAATACTTTCTAAATATCCTGAAGTTGTAAAACAAACTCTTGAAGCACCGGGAGATGATAAGACTCTCGATGCAGGTGATGGTGTTGTTATATTAGAAGAAACAGAAGGTGGAATGTTAGTTAGTATAACGAAAAATCGAGAAGAAATACCTATTATATCTAAAAGAATGAAACTTGTAAAAACAATGATTGGAGAATTTCTGAAATCATCTTTCTAATGAACTTATGACCACCTTAGAATTGATTAAAGGTTATGGGGACGAGAACAATTTGGAATAAAAATCAGACTAAAAGAGTAATTATTACCAAAGAAATCCGTAGCAGTGTGAAAGACACTTTTTCTTTATTTCAGTTTTTAGAAAACAACTTAAAACATGAAGAGATTGAAGTAAACACAATAGACAATACAAAATTTACATTTGTCAAGAAAATGGGTAGTAAAAAAATAAATATAGAAATTAGAGATACGGATAGAGAAAATTTCTTGGAAATTAATGCATATAATTCAAAATTGAATTATCTAAATGGAGTTTATAATTGGTCAAATAAGCAGATATTTGGTCTCAAATACAGTTTATGGATAATTTTGATAATTGTTGCAATCTCAATTATTCCGTTAGCTGTATTGTTAGCAATTCAAGAGACCATATCTTCAGAAGCTCAAACCGCACTCAGAGTTGGAGGAATAGTGTTGATTTCAATTGGAGGAGGAGTTTTTGTTTTGTTCTTGATATTTACGCAATTATCTTCAGGAAGACAAATTAAGCTACGAGATAATGTGAGTAATTTTGTTCAGATAATAATAAATTTCATCGAAAATTATCGAGAGGATTCAAAGGGAAAAAAAGTATGTTGGAATTGTTATAAAGAAATTACAAATGAAAGTTCAAAATGCCCACATTGTGAGACACAATTATAAACGCATGATTTAAAGCTCGTCTAATAGCAAAGTGTTCTTTGTTACAACATTTTGAACATGTTTTAATCTTCTAGATAATTCATCAACATCTTCCTGATTTTGTGTGATACCTATTAGGTAGTTGTCTTTTTGGCAATTTTCAAGTACAACATAACCAATTCCAGTATCTAATACCTTAACTTCTTCATCAGACCCAAGCAAATCGTTAATAACAGGAGGATATTTTTGGAAAATTTCAAGAATCTTTATTACAACTTCCTTACTTAATGGACCTCGTATTATAGCTCTCTTATCATCACTTTCTGGATGTGGTACTAATGAAGCAGCTGATAACGAATGTAAATCACCAGATATGCTATCCAATAGTGCATCAATTGTAACTCTTATAGCTTCTTGCACCTCATCAGGAGATGATGTTTGATTAAGAAATTCTCTTAGATATTGACCTGATTTAAGTTTTCTCTTTGAGATATTCAAAGTTTCATATGCAACTTCTTCCATCTCAACAAAAATATCCTTTTGTGAGGGTTTTCTTTTTCTTGAAGTAATTTTGGTTGAAGGAGATTCTTTAGAAGGTTCTTTAGTATTCATTGCTATCCTCAAAAATATTTACTTCATAAAGCCCTAAAAATATTTCCTTACTATTAATGCAAATGTAGAAACACTTGAATATGATTTATGATTTTAATGGACAGTTGAGATATCTTTATTAGCAAATACTAATATAATAAATACTAGTTGAGGTCAAATGCCTTTTCCTAGAACTAACATCAATCCGTTGGTAGCTGTTATAATCTATGATTTAAAAGGGAATAATATTTTTGAATTAGAAAATGCTAAAAATGAGGTTGAAAAGGCTGAAATTCACAGTTATTTTATCCATCCTATTGAATTCTATCAGTGGGTTAGACGTTATAACGAGATAACAATTTTCAGAGGTAAATTTAGAGCCACATATATTACTTTTATTGATTTGACTCTTCTCTTTGTATCAAGAGTAGAAAATATAGCTGCTGAAATACGTCCTGTTATATTAAATTATGTAAAAGTATTAAGTCAAGAAATTTTAAGGAATCTAACAACTCGGCAAAATGAAGATTTGCTTGTCAAAACCTGCGGATATTCATATGACCAAAATATAAATCAATTCCAGAATCAAATTGATAAGATTTATTCTCGATTAGGAATCGAAAGAATAGAACTAGAACCGCTCACTCTAGAAATTTCAGAAGAAGAGACCAAACTATCAAAAGCTGAATCAAAAGTTGAAGTATTTGAAGAAAGTCGTCCGTTCGAATCAGTGCCAAAAATCCAAGCTAGTGAGATGACACAAGAAATACTTGATGAAGCTAATAAAAGAGCTATCACATCTTTATTATTTTCTTCTATAAGAGGTTGTGAATCTCCAGCAGCTGCAGCATACATCTATACTAAAATTGATGGAGCAATAGGAGAATTATATGCTGGTAATTTAGAGGAAAGAAAAATAATTTACGTTTTAGAAACAATAACTCAATTTCCAAGAGTAATTTATGAAATGATCAATTCAGATGACGAAATAAAAGCTTTGAATGCTGAAGTGGTTCAAATTATAGTTGAAGAGAGTGCTGATGGAAAAATCCTTGTTGGGATGACAACAAATGTGAATGACGTAATAAATGTAGGCTATAAATTCAAAATCATTAAACACATTCTAAATACTATGGGATTTTAGAAATATCACATCATTGAGAAAACTTTAGAAATCTATCTTCTTTACTAATTGTAATGGACGAAGGTAAACTAGATATTGAGCTTCTTCACGAAATCTTAAGTAAAAAAGGTTCTAAAAATGAAGGAGTTATAAAATCAGGAGAAGTTGGGTTAGATGTTGCTACCTTAGATATCTCTGCAGCTCGAAAGAAAGCTCAGGAATTTTACAATACCACTTCAGAAACATATCTTATCGTGAAATCTGATCCAGTTACCTTTCCAACCTCAGAACCTGGAAGATATGCAGTTATTGTAAATGCAAATGACGTAGTATGTAGTGGAGCGCTTCCTTATGGTTTTTTAGCGACTATTATTGTTCCTCCCAAAACAAAGTTTGAAGAAATTAAAGAAATACAAAATCAAATCCATCAACAATGTCATGACTTAGGTATAAGTTTATTAGGAGGGCACACAGAAATTTCTAAATCAGTTAGAGATATTATTATTTCAGGACATATGATTGGTTTTGTTCCAGAAGATTTCTATGTTACTAATGAATTATCTGAAGGTGAGTCAATTATAATAGTGGGTGAAATTGGTGCTGAAGGTATAGGTATTCTAATATCTGAAGCTGACGGATACATTCAAAAGATTTTAGATCCAGCAGAACTAGAAAATGGAATTTTAATTGGCAAAAGATTAAGTTTAGGGGACATTGCCAATATTATTAATAAAAAATTTCGCCCTTCCCTTATTCATGATGCTACAGAAGGGGGATTATATGGTGCATTAAGCGAGATATTATATAATAGAGATGTTGGAATTCAGCTTTTTCAAGAACCTTCTATCAATCCAATAATGAAAAAACTCTCAGACTGGTTGAGCTTTGATCCTTTTAGGATTATATCCTCGGGTTTAATTATATTTTCTGTAGCTAAGAATAAAACCAATGATTTTCTTAATTTCCTTAAAGAATATCAAATTCCAGGTTCATTAATAGGTTCTGTTACTAATGAAAAAGGAATATTAAGACTTGGAGATAACATACTCGAAAAACCAATAAGCGATGAAATTATCATCGCTCTTGAAAATCTTGAAAGGCTAAAGAATGAAAAAGTATAACTCAAAGTCTCAATATTCTGACAATCATGATATTTGGGGAGCGGAAGCTTTTCTCTATAAAGAGAGATGGTTTGGATACAATGTAATTAAAAAAATAAGATCTCCAAAAAAATACAGAATAGATGAAATCGATTTGGAACTTAGAACCAGTAGAACAATTACAGAATCAAGATTAATGATAGCAGCTAAGAAATTAGGAGTACATACTCCAACAATTTTCGAAATCGATCTTGAAAATACAAGTATAGTAATGGAAGACATTGATGGAATTAGCGTAAAAGAATGGTTGAACGAAACATCTGACTTAGAGAAACAGAAGCAGTTTGTTAAGTTAATTGGTGAAAATGTTGGGATTCTACACACAAATAATATCATTCATGGGGATCTAACTACAAGCAATATGATTAAAAAAAAGGAGAAATTACATTTCATTGATTTTGGATTAGGAAAATTTTCACAGGCAATTGAAGATAAAGCTGTGGACATATTATTAATGAAAAAATGTTTTACAAGCACCCACACATATTGTGAAAAGGAATTTTTCTTTTCATTTCAAGAAGGATATTTATCTAGTATGCAACAAGCTAATAGTATTTTTAGAAGAGCAGCAAAAGTAGAAGCTAGGGCTAGACATTTAAAGGAAAATCAAATTATTAACGATTATCTTATCTCGTGATAGCAGGATATTTTAATAATTTCTGTCCTGTTTCCCAAGCTGTCTTAGCATAGATTTCTTGATTCGACCAGTTACCTTCAATTTTTCCTTGAGAACTTAATTTTCCCAATATTTTCCTTATTGATGGATAAACAGGTTTGAAAGGAGTACTTTCAAGTTTTGTGCCAGGCAATGGCATAAAAACATGAGCTCGAATCACAGTTTCTTTTTTTGTCAATTCTTTAATAACTTTGATAGTCTTTAATTCATCTTCCTTTGTAGCTTTAGGAAGTCCTATAATGATATCTACTATTGGTATAAAACCTGTTTCTAATAGAACATTAATTGCTTCAATACCTTCTTCTACTGTATGTCCTCTATGAATTTCTCGCAATACATCATTACTTCCAGATTGCAATCCTATTGATATTCGTGAATTTGAGAGAAATGGTTTAATATCTTTCATGAGTTCTAAAGATACAGTTTCTGGACGAACTTCACCAGGAAATGTTCCAAAATAAACACTTCGTATCCCTTCAATTGTACGTATAGATGATAGTAACTTTACTATTGCTTCATGATTAACTTCATGTGGTTTTGACGACATATATCCAAATGAATTAGGAGTTATGAAACGTATATCATTAAGTTTCCTTTTTGCCATCCATTTAATTGTATTAAGAATTATTTCAGGTGACCTGTGTCTAGTTCGATGTTCAAATAAGGTTGGCACTTGGCAAAATGTACAACCAAATGCACATCCCCTTGATATTTCTAAAGGAGGAAACAGACCTCTTGTTTGTGACATAAAGGGATAATCATCAAGATTAATAGGTTCAGGTTTAGTTGTTATATTAACCTGATCTTTACCTTCAAGATATGCCATCCCTGGAGTTTTATATTCATCATCTTCTAAAATTAATTTTTCAAGGAAAAGAGATAATGAGTATTCAGCTTCTCCAATAAAAGCAAAATCAAATCCGGTCTTTAAAGTTGTTTGAGGACTTCCTGATGCATGACTTCCTCCCGCAATAAATATGATCCGATTTAATTCTGAAGGAAGAAGTGCTTTGTAAATCTTTGCCATTCTATCATAAATTTCAGGTAGTTGAGCTGTTCGAAAAGAAAATCCTACAACTAAACGGTCATATTTTTTTAAGAGAGACTTTAATACAATATGATCTATATTTTCTTCTAATATCACAACTACATCATTTAGATTAATATCTGCATCAATTGTAGCGATAAGGGGTGTAAGACTATAGAAATTTTTCTTAGAAAAATCAAATACTATTGCAAGAGACATAGATTTCACCAAATTATCTCCAAGTGACTGTCACTTCTTCAGGTCTAAAATGCTGATCCACGACAGTATCTACCATTTTAGCTCTTATACCTGAATTATACATCAATATACCGAGCCAAGCAATCATAACACCATTATCTAGAGCTAAATTTGCATCTAGACCTTTGAAAGTAGCATTATGAGATATTGCCATTTCAGAGAGCATTTCTTTAAGACGAGTATTTGCAGCTACACCACCACATACAAGAATTTCCTTTTTTCTTGTATGAGCTAAAGCGCGTTCTGTAACCTCAACTAGCATTGAGAAAACTGTCTCTTGAAGACTATATGCTAAATCAGGTAATTCATATTTCTTTGATTGAAATAACTTTGTAATGTGAGTTAAAATACCAGAAAATGAAACATCCATCCCTTTTATAACATAAGGAATATTGATATAATTAGAACCTCTAAGAGCTTCATCTTCTATTACTTTACCCATTGGTTGTTCCTTATCGCTTAATCCCGCATTCCTACCAAAAACATCCAAGCAGTTTCCTACAGGAATATCAAGTGTTTCTCCAAAAACGCGATATCGGCCTTCAGAGTATGCAATAACCTGAGTATTACCACCAGATACATAAAGCACGACAGGATCTGCCAATTGACCTTCTAAACGTCCAATTTCAACATGGGCTATTGGATGATTAACTGGCATAATGGGTTTATTTAAAGCTAAAGCAAGAGTCCTAGCAGCGATAACACCTATTCTCAAACATGGGCCTAAACCTGGACCTTTCGTAAATGAAATTAAGTCTATATCATCAGGTTGAACACCAGATTCTTGAAATGCTCTATTAATTACCTTAGGCATGTTTATACTATGAAATTCAGAAGCTTCTCTAGGATGTATTCCACTACCAAAAGGAGGTTTATAGGTCATTCGTATGTTTGACAGGATTTTGCCATCACTATCGATTATACCAACACCTAGCTTATCTGCAGAACTTTCGATTCCTAGAGAGATCATCAGTATCTCAAGTTTAGAAGATTGGTTTAAAAGTTCTTTTTTCTAAACTAAATATAATAATGTTTAATATTAGAAGCGATGTATCTAATATCAATGTCTAATCTCATTCAACCTTTATATCCGTGGAGTAAACCAGAATCGTCTATTAAAAACCGAAATCAGGGATTAGGAAGTATAATTTCTTTGAATTTCATTTTTTTATATTTTTTATTATTCATCTATGTATCTTCAGGAAAGATATATCCTGCTTTAAGACTTGCAGACATAAATTTACTCGGACATCTAAGTGCTCTTGTAATTGGTTTGAGATATTTGGTTTTTAATTGGTGGCTGAGTATAGTTCTTTTTTTCGCTTCTTTAGCAATAACAATTACCTTTACTTCTTTAATAACTAAGACAAAACCATCTTTATTCAAAACTTATATTGAATATATAAAACTTGACACTAAAAATCTGAAAAAAAACGAGGTAGTTAAACAAATTTTTATTGACCTTTTAGAAATTGCTGGATTTTCAATTATTAGTTTTTTATTCCTTGAATTAATTACATTTGCTATCTCTTCTCTTGCAACTGCTATCATTCTTCCAGCTATTGTAAATATCACTGAAGTCTCATTAAGTTATGTCTTTCTTACGATATTGATATCCCACATACTATTTTTTCCTCTGTTAATTTTCTTTTATAATAGAATGATAATGAAAAAATTAGTAAAAACGGATAAGATTAATCTGAAAAGGTTCCTTACTGAAGATGGAGAGATTGATATGGATAAATGGAAAAATGAAACTTGGGGAAAAAAACCTTATACATTTGATTGGGAGGAGGAGGTTTTTCCAATTACATGCTTTTCATGTGGTTCTATCATATCCAGTGATTTAACAGTATGCCCTATTTGTGATGCTGATTTAATTAAAGAGATAGAAATTATCGAAGATGAGACAACAGATGATTCTGGAAGAGAAAATTCTGAAGAAAGCGAAAATAATAGTGATTAAGACGAGTAAAAATAACTTAAGTAATTAATATTTTTCTTTAAGTTGCTGCTGAGAAGATAAAAAAAGCAATCATTCCTAATATAAGTATTAACATGAAACCAGTAATTAATCCATTACGAATACGTGTAGTTTTTAAGCAACTCTTACATAAAAATAATTCTTGCTCTTCTCTTTTTTGAGGTTGGAACATTGCTGAAATAGCATTAGTGTGCCAATAAGTACTAGCGCAATCATCACAAATAGGATAACCACATCTATCACAATGTTTGGTTGCTATATGTCCTTTATGAATGTAACAATATTGTGTTGTAGTGGTCATTTCAATCACATGTATTGCCTCAGCAAAAAGTCGATCATCAAGTATCAGGTCGTTGCAACTACATCATCGGCAATTCAAAATAAGTAATATAACTTTAAAGAATTGCTATTGAGAGGAAATTAATGAAACTATTCTATCAACCACTAATTTTCTCACTATATTGGTAGTATTCTCTCCTTTTCTTGATTCAACAAGAGGTAATTTTCTAATTAATGTCTCATTTACTAAATGTTCTTGGATTTTCCTAATATTATCAAAATTAGATAATAATTCTTCTTTTTCTTTCGTGTATTGTGAACTTAAATTTTCTCTGTGTAAATCAGGATCAGGCACACATATTGTGATATAAATTACATTTGGTTTTGATAATAATGCTTCATCAAAAAACGCAGGTAGAAGATGCTCACCTTCAATAACAATAGAAACATTTTCCTTTTCAGCTCGGGACAATACTGCGTCCACTCCTAAATTCACATATTTAGAATGGTTTTCAAAACCGAGTATAACTTCATCAAATCTGCTACTATAAATAGGTCTTAAGCTTTTATAGGCTTGATATGACTTTGAATGGAGTTCTGGGACAATATCTTTAGAAAGAATTCTTCTCAATATATCTGCTACAACATCAGTTCCTATAACATGCTGAATTCCAAGATCACCTGCTATTTTCCTTGATAAAGTACTTTTTCCAGCACCTATTGCCCCCGCTATCAATATCCAGATTGGGATTCTAGAATCTCTCCATTTTTCAATCTTCAAATATTGTTCTGCTAATTTTTCATTATAGGCTTTAGACAAATGTGTTGAGATAATTTCATCAATTTTCGATTTTGGAACAACTTCTTGATTTAAATTTAGTATATCATTATAAACATCTATAAGAAACTCATAGCCTTCTGTGAAGGAGATACCAAATAAAGTTAATTTATTAGCAAGAATACCTCTAGATATCAATTGTTTGGCCCTTCCTTGTATGAAAACATGAGGTTCTTTGTCCATTTAAGTATCACAAGCTAAATTTCGCTATATAGGTTTTGCATCATGGAGTAAAAAAGTTATCTTTTTAGATATGTAACAAATACATATAAATAATGAGTAATTACCGCTCTGAAAAATATCTTCGTATAAAGTCCACTTCAGATAACTATGAGTATTTCTCAAAAGGGATACTAGCTGAATCACTTTTTTCTATAGGTATGAGTTCTGATCAAGCTCAAGGTATTGCTAACCAAGTCGCAGATAAAGTAAGTACTTTAACCGAAACTCAAACAAAGAAGAAACTTGTTCAGATTATTACATCAGCTATTCAAGAAGTAGATAAAAGATTAGCAGAAAGATATGTAGTCTTTGAAGGAGATCACGAATACAAACCTATTATAATTCTTCTAGCTGGTGTTCCAGGAATTGGTAAAAGTACTTTAGCATCAGATCTATCAGATAGATTAGAAATTACAAATATTATAGGAACCGATATGATTAGAGAGATTCTAAGAAAAACAATATCTTCAAAATTGATACCTGAAATTCATAGCAGCAGTTATGAAGCCTATAAATATTTAAAACAAAATCTAAATCCTATATTGCGTCGTTCTATAGTTGGATATGAGGAACAGAGTAGACATATTGTCGTTGGCGTTGAAGCTGCAATTCAATCTGCTTTATATTCAAGAGAAAATACAATAATAGAAGGAGTTCATTTAGCTCCAAATATTCTCAAACCAGAAATTTTGAACGAAAACCATGTGGTTATGATTTTACTTTGCCTTGAAGATGAATCAGAACATATTAAAAGAATAAAATCAAGAGGTTCTCAAATTGAAAAGAGATCTTCCGATAGATATATTGAAGCATTTCCTGAAATCAGAAACATTCAAACATATTTAGTAGAAGAAGCTTCCAAAGCAGGAGTACCTATAATCGAAACTTCTGATAGTTCAAAAGCAATCAAGAAGATGATGGATATTATCTGGGACAAAATTTTACTTCTAGATCGAAAAAAAAGGTCAGAGAACTAGTAAGTCTCTTTAACCTTGCAAACCAGAGAAGGTATCAAAGGTAATTCAATCTCAAAACCAACGATAGGAACCCATATTTGGTTTTCTTCTAACACTTCTGGAGCAATTTCGCCTATAATTCCACACTCTTTCTTGTTTACAATTATCTTTCCACATCGTCCTTCTATAAATGAAGGATGGTCCGATTTTTCGATTTTATAAGAAGTCTGTAATATTCTGAATAAGAAATCCAACCATTTATGAGCATCTTCAAAACTTGCATCAGCATCTGCATGAAGAAATGCTGCATTAGTTTGTGTAATTACTGAATTCTCAGTTATTTTTGCTATTTCTCCAACCTCGAAGATTGTTTGTGGATAAGCTTCATGTGTATTTTTGGAGAGTACATTGATTAGGAGCGGGTAAATTTGATCTCGCAGAACACTATAGGTTTGACTCACTGGATTCTCAATTCTAATTAACTTTCTATCTTGCAAATTAACATTTTTAGTTAAAATTTCAGGATCTGTCAGAGTAAATGTTAAGAGTTCTGTTCCACCTGTACCTAATAAGATATCTCTAACTATGTTTTCACTTTCTGTTTCAGGGAGTAAGCTACCTGTAGTGAGGACTTTCCATTTTGTTGCCCCTATCTTATTCAAATCCATTGCTATAGCAATTTCTTCTGCAACATCTACCCAGTGAAGAATGTCTTTTCTATATGGAGGAATTGCAACTCTTAACAAAGGTTTATTTTGAGATACACAATTAAATCGCCTTTTTTCCACGAGTTCAGTTGCATCTTTCATAGATATTTCAGTTCCTAGATATTTATTGACAACATCTATATCGATATCAAGTTCCTCAATATTCAGATTAGGATTAATATCATTTTCTTCTCTTATTTCTGGAGGATATTCAATCTCAACACTATAAATCTGGGAACCGTGGTCTACCATTGTTTGACATAGAATATTTAAAATTACATTTACAGTTTCATAATTTGTTCCTGTCACTTCTATTAAACATTCAGTTGTTTTTTCTGTAATTCTTCCTACATCATTACTATTTATAACTGGAGGTAAAGAAAGGGTTAGACCATCAGCTGACAAAAGTATTGGATAATGTCGGTAACCTTTTACGATATCACCAAACTCTTGTCCTTTTTCATGTTTTTCAAGGATTTCTGGCAATGTCATTTTCTCTTCATAGCCTAAAGGTACAAATTCGTGAGATTCATCAATTACCTTATATTGAATTGGACTTTTTATCATTGATAAATTGTACATACCAATAGAAGATCTCTTCCTTTTTCTTCCATATGATTGATCTATTTTTTCTGCTAATTGCATTAGCTGCTTAATATGATAATCAGTAAGATTGATGTTCTTAGCAACAGCACAAGCGATATAGGGTCGTGTAGAAGCTAATTTAGGATCGACAACTACTTTATAATTACTAGATTTAACTTCATAAGTAGGAATTTTTTTCTCTTTTCCCAATATTCCTTTAATCTCTCTTGCCATACCTTCAGCACACCAAAGATCTGGACGATTGCTAGTTTTGATATCCAGAACAAGCATGTCTTCTTCTTCAACATACTCAGCAATTTCTGACTTAGCAAAAGCTAATAGATAACCTAACTCTTCTATCGTGACCTTTTTCCCTAACATTTCTTGCATTTTTGTGAAACTTGTTTTTATGCTTACCATTTTCAATACACCTCAAGCTAATCCAGCTGAACGTAGCCATTCCAGTTTATGGCTAAATAATTCTCTAATATCTGTAATCCTATTCTTAACCATGTATAACCTATCTATTCCTAATCCCCAAGCAATTACAGGGGTTTCAATACCAAATGGTCTAGTTACTTCTGGACGGAATATTCCAGCACCTCCAAACTCGATAAAACCTAAATCTGGATCTCTGACGCTAAGTTCTACTGAAGGTTCGGTAAATGGATAATAATCGGGTTTAAACATGTAATCTTCTGTTTCAGCTACATCTGTTGCAAATGTTGAAAGAATCCCCAATAAATCCCTGAAAGTTATAGAAGGATCAGTAACTATCCCTTCAACTTGGTTGAACTCTGCTAGATGTGTTGCATCAACAGTATCAGGTCTGTAACATCTAGATATACTGAAGTATTTAGATGGTATTGGAAGATTCACTAATGTTCTTGCACTCACAGAGGTTCCATGAGCACGTAGTACCAACCTAGCACTTTTCTCTGGAGACCACTGGTACCTCCATCCTTTACTACCTGTATCATATCCGTCTTCATGTACTTTCTGAACCAAAGAAACATAATCTTCTTTAGGCAACCTTCCTTGAGCTGGATTTGCTACTCTATAGACATCCGACCATTCTCTAGCTGAATGATCTTGTGCTTGAAATAATGCATCGAAATTCCAGAATTCAAGCTCCACCATTGGACCCCTCATTTCATGGAATCCAAGCCCTATAAGTTTTCTTTTTACCCAATCAAGAAAATGTGCATAAGGTTGTTTTCTTCCACCGTAAAAAGCGGGTGGAGAGACTTTGAGATTGTATTCTTTTAATTTGTAATCCTTCCAGGTACCATTTCGTATCATTGTAGGAGTTAATCTGCTAATTTCAGATGCTTGTTTAATTTTCGATTTGATATCTTCATAAGGAACCAGCATTTCTAGAATTGTATCCTTTACTTCTACTAACTCAACTAGATTTCTTTCTAATAGAATTGGCTCGAATTCTTTTGAATCTACTTTTTCATTCTTTGAAAGATTTTCTAACACCTTTTGTAAATCAGCATTTATTTCAACATCATTTTTAGTAAGAATTATTGTACCCTTGTCAATTGTAATCAAATCTTCTTTCTTTAGAAGTCCAATTCCAGCATTCATTTCTTTTTTATCACAACCAATTAAGTTTGCAAGATTAGCGAAATGAACATCTTTGTTCTTCTTCAGGATCTCAACAATTCTTCTTTCTATAAGTTGTTTTTTTACTGCTTCTTTTCCTTCTTTTGTCAGCAATATACGATGACTAACTAATGACTGACGAGATATCAACTTATTAGATACAAGAAAATCAAGATAATACTCTAATTTTCCTCTATCCAAAGCTGATGTTTTCTCAATTTCCTTAATTGAAATTTTCTTTACCTTATTAATAGTCTTATAAATCTCAACAGCTTCAGTTGGTAATAATATATGCTTCTCTAGTTTACTCATTGTTCTACATTCCTAACATAATAGTTTAAAAAAATAGTTACCACTAACTTATTGATTTTCAGGCATTTGGTTTTTAGTATCGAAATTCCAAGGTACGTTACGCCCCAGTAAATTAAATTATGGTGTTACTAGAAAGAAAAAAGAGTTATTTAAGAGTTTCGAGGTGAAACACACAGTTTAGAAATCAGATAAGTTATCACTGTATTCATATCCAGATTCTTCATCGAAATTATCAGATTCTTCTTCTTCTTCGTCATCTTCAAAATCTTCATCTTCAATTTCCTCATGAAAAGCATCCAGAACCTCATTGGAATCCATTAATTGATCAAGGTCGTCTTCTGATTCAATTTCAATTTCTAAAATCCATCCTTCCCTATATGGACTTTCATTTAATAACTCAGGAGATTGTATTAATATATCATTAATTTCTGTTATTATTCCACTTATTGGAGCATTTATCACAAGAGTGTCTTCTATTGAATCAATTGTTGCGATTTCTTCATCTTTTTCGACCAAAATTCCTGTTTCAGGTAGTGTAATTGAGATAATATCGTCAAGAACATATTGTCCAAAATCTGTAATCCCAACTCTATAAATCCCTCTTTTTAAATCTTCTACCCAAACATAAGTAGAGTAGTATAAACATTTATCTGGAAATTTAAATTGACGTTTCATTTCAATCTACTCAACCGTTCGTAAGGTATTTTTGAAGTTTTCCTTATTAATCTTTTTTTAAAAAAAACCTATAAACACATAAATTGTTGAAAAAACGGAAAAAATGGAAAAAATGGAAAAATAGATGTGAGAGATTATCTCAATCTCTTTCTTAGAAGGAATTGTTCATCTGATAAGTTGAAAAGAGTAGAAAGTGTTTCTTCAATAGGTGTCTTATTAAAGTATTCTAGTGCAACACTGATAGTTACTTCTTTGTAATCTTTGATAAACTTAAAGATTCTTTGGCTCAAAGGACTTAATTTAGGAACTTCCTTCTCTTTCATTGGATTAATTGACAAAGGATGAAGAGTCCAAACAAACAATTCTTCACTTAATGTATCCATAATCTGATGTGAGTTCTTTTGGAATTCATCTGTAATTCCATTCCAGTCATGAAGTACTGTTTGGAATCTTTTTTCAAACCAGACAACAAAATTCGATAATCCAGTTTCTACATCAACAGAGACATCAGAAGTACTAAACAGATATGCACAAATGCAATCTTTAGCTGAACTTGATACAACAAACTGTCCATAATCTAATTTTCTTACTGTTCCAGCTTGTCCACCACTAATCTCACTTCCCATACCTGCTACAGCTTGTAGAAATCCTGTAACCAAAGAAGAATCAACAGTTATTTCTCCTCCAAGATCCCATTCGTAAATTGGTAATCCCGTTTCTTGGTGTACAATGATTACTTTTCTCATTGCTAAAACACTTGTAAGTATCTTGGAAATTTTATCAAGATATCTTCTCTTAGTTGCCTTTTTCTTCTGCTTCTTAGGGCGAATTACAGCAAAGTAAATTGTGAGAACGATGAAAATAACTGCTAAAGCAGCCAATCCTCCAACCATGTAATAAGTATATTCTCTAAACAAGAATGAAAGTAAAGAAAGGAATGCAGCTGAAGCTGTAGCAAAAGTTAAACTCTCTTCAGTTGTTTTGGAGTTTAGAACATATTGATTCGCAGTACTTGGGAGATATTCAGCATGATAACTTATTCCTGTTACCTGCCATGGGATTTCTATAGCACCACTTTCACCAGCATATATACCTGCAGAACCTGATAGGATAATAGTTTCGTTATATTCTTCAGTATGACCATCCTTGAAATAAAATGTATAATATACTCTTACAGAATCTCCATTTGGATTTGGAGCTAGATGTATAGGATAGTTTCCTTGAAGTGGGAAGAGAATTTGGGTAGTATTTTCTATTATTACTCTAAATTGAAAAGTATCTAGTTGTCTCAACTCTCCTACAGTTTCTACTGCCATATCGTAATCTACAGGCGGATAGAAACTCAGTTGAATAATAATAGTCTTAGTAACATAACCATATTCCTCAAAAGTTAATTCAATGATACATATTGTTCCAACAGTAACGGCTGTATTTGGATTAAAAGTAACTTGAATATAGTCAACACCTACTGTAGCATAACTGATAAGATCAAAGTAATCATTGATATCAAGAGAACTATTAGCTAATGCGAATTCTGCTGTTACTGTTGCAGTTAAAATACTAGCATTTCCTGCTATACCATCCTGGTATTCAAATAATATTGGAATATCCTCGCTTGCATAGTCAGTAACTTCAGTTTCTCCATAAGCGTCTAGATAAGTCGTACGCTCATTTACAGTGATGAAAATTTGTAGCATCTGAGGAGCGTAACCTGGATCAATCATGATAATGTTTAGATAGAAGTAACCTAAAGTTCCTATAGGATCAATAGTGATAATTATTGTATCACCAAGGCTGGAATTAGTAAAAGTGACTGATATATTACCCACAATTGTAATATTGTCAGGTTGGGGGATATATTCTATCAAAGTTGCATCCCAGTATAGTAATCCTACAGTTACTCCTTGATTATAATATATATCAATATCAGGAGAATAACCAATATCAAAACCTGCATCTGTAGCTTTAGATATAACTATAAATTCTAAAGTTATTGAAGCATTTGCATAACCATTCTTTCCCAACGTTATAGTTATTGATAGTGCATTCGAAGAAGCATCATTGTTAATAAAGGTAAAATTATATCTTCCAGCACTAATCGGAACCAAGCTAACAAAAGAACAACCACTTGAATTCCAAGTAAAATCTTTTGTAACAGCATCAGTAATTAATTGAAGATGATCTATATCATTGAACATAAGTACTACAGTGACTTCATATCCCACATAAGTAATATTCCAGTCAGACTCCAGAAAAGATTCTGATATATTCACTAGTTCTGTATTTATGATTACTACTTCTAAATCTCCAAGAACAAAATCAATCTGAGACTCATAATTATTTAGAGTTACAGTTATAGAGATTTGAATTGCTGTTACAGCATCATTATTGTTTGTTACAGTTAGTTTATAGCCTTCACCATATGCTGTACAATTAAGATTTATATTAGAAACGTTTGCTAAAGGTGTTATCACTGCTCCAGAAAGATTCAGACCATGAGTTGTATCATAATATCTGAAATAAAATACTGCATCATGATAAACCTGAATAGTTGTAGGTGCAGTATCAATTTGTATTTCTGTTTCTGCAGCTAAAATCTCAAACGAATAAACATCAGAAACATAGGAATGTGTATAATTTGCTTGGTAATCTCCTAATAAGATTTCAATATAAACATCGTACCAACCAATATCTAAATTGTTTGTTGAGGTACTAATATCTAATACCCATTCTTCTGGAGCTCCAGCATAAGTAAAATTGTAATCTTTTGGCGATTCTAGGAAATAGGAGTAACCATCATATAAGGTAACATTCAAATCAGAAATGGTCATAGCATCAGTTAGATTTTTATCTCCTGTTACATCATACAATGCTAAGTTGAAAACAACATTATCAGTGTAATACGTGGAAGTTGAAGTATATTCTGGTACAAGTGCTAACTCATAAAAAACTGAAACATTGAAAGAAACTGATTGTTCTTCCAGAAATGCTCCTGTTAATTGAACATCAACAATATAGTCACCTACGGCAAAATCAACTAAAATTGAAGAATTATAGAAAGGTGCATAATCATCAAAGTTTCCATTTTTGTTCCACGTTGCGTTTGAAACGGTATACGACACTTGAGCATCAGGAATTAGTTCTCCTACAGATGTAAAGAATGGTTCACTAACATTATAATAATAACCTTGTACTATAAAAGAGTCATCTCCTTTTCTTGTGATATCAGTTTGAACCCATGTATCACTATTTGGGATTATTTCCCACTCAAAATCTGAATCAGTCTGTGATTGGACAATTATTCGTTGGGAGTAATAACCAATCTCAGTTCCATTCTTCCAAGTAACTTCAGCTGTCCAGAAACCTGGTTTGTCTGATCCATATACTGAAGGATCAAAAGTAATATACTCGTTAAAATAACCTCCAGCAATATTAGAGATATCAGTTATAGTATATGATGATGTATCAGTATAACTTAAATTGCCACTAACAGATTTGACAGAGACTATATTTCCATCAGGGTCATACAATGTATAATCGAGTGTTCCTGTTGTATCATTAGTAAGAATTCCTACATCATATTTTACATCTGCTTCTACATATACAGAAGAACCTTCATGACCATATGCATCGACTGTATCAGTATCCCAATAACCTAAATAAAATCTTTCAGT